>JAFYMZ010000160.1 GCA_017548175.1 Clostridia bacterium
AGCCGCACTGGCCGCCGGCCAACCGCTGGTGCCTGCGATGCAGGCCTTTGCGCTGGAGTTGATGGAGCGCCGCTATCGCAACATCAACAAATGCGCCACCTATCTGGTGGACCGGATGCCCCGTTCCTGCACTGTACTTACCCAATGCTTTGCCGAAACAGTGGTAGGCCTGTTCATCCGCGAGGCTCAAAATCGCGGCATTGACCTGCGGCTCATCTGCCCCGAGACCTGCCCCTTCCTGCAGGGTGCCCGTCTCACCGCCTCCGTGGCACATCAGCAAAACTGCCCCGTCCACGTCATCAGCGACAATATGCCCGGCCTGCTGCTGAGCGAGGGCAAAATCGACCTGTTCACCTCCGCCGCCGATGCCATTTGCATGGACGGCACGGTCATCAATAAAGTCGGCACCTATCAAATCGCCCTGTGCGCCAAGGAGGCCGGCGTGCCTTACTTCGTCACCGGCGCTCCCGACCGCAAGCACGCCACCGGTGCCGATGTCCCCATCGAGCAGCGGGACGGCAGCGCACTGCTGGAGTTCCGCGGCATTCCCACCACCCTGCCCGGTGTGCAGGGTCTGTATCCCGCCTTTGACCGCACCCCCGGTCGTCTGGTCACCGGCGTGGTCACCGACCGCGGCATCTTTGCCCCCACTGCGCTGGCCGACTATTTCACCGATTCCGACGACGATTTCCCCGGCGCATAACCCTGCGAAAGGAGTGCTTCCCCTATGCTGCACTGTTCTATTATCCGCGACCTGCTGCCTCAATATAAGAAAAACACACTGAGTGCCGAAACTCGCGCCGCCGTTGAGGCGCACATCCTGACCTGCCCCACCTGCGCGGAACTGGTGGAAGCGCAGGCCCGACAGAAACAACCCACCGGCACGCACCTGCGCCCCAAACAAATGTTGATTTTGGGCGGCTCCATTGCCGCAGTCTTGATCGTGATCGCGCTGCTGCTGTCCATCTTTTTCCTGCCCGAGCCCATCCCCAAGGATTCTCTCGTCTGCGGCGACTTCACCGCCGCCATCTTCCAAGAGGAAAAACTCTTCCGCGTGGAAATTTCTTCCGAGGAGTCCCCTTTCCAGCGCGAGTTCCCCGTCAGCGGATTCTATGAAACTGCCATGTGGTCAAAAGGCGGCAAATACCTTGTCATTCGTTACCAAAAGGACGGATATACCTGCACCTTTATCTATGACACCGCAAACCGCGTTGCCCGCTATCTGGATAATACTATGACCAACCTGATCCGATACTATGACAGCGCCTTTTCCTTCCTTTCCGGCGATACCAACAAGGACGAAGGCATGCATTACGCGCCTTGGGCTTGGGGCGCCTCAGGCTACGAGATTTTGATCTACGCCAAGGGCGTTGACCCCGAAGGCTATACTCACACCGGCTATTTCCTGTATTCGCTGACAGACGGTACCATCAACGGCGTCATCGGATTTACCGACCGCTATCTGGACATCCCTGTCCGGGATATGCCCTTCCCCCCTGCGCAATAACAAAGAAAAACACCTGCCAGCCGGCAGGTGTTTTTTTATGCATTGATCGTTACTGGCCTTCCACCATGATGCGGATGATCTCCTGATCGGTTCCCACCATGCCGTTGCGGGCCAAGCTGCCCACGTTGCGGATCGTGCCTTCTACATCGTCGTGCAGAATGCCGTCGCCGCCGCGGAAGTTGTTGCCCTGCTTGTACATTTCATAGCCCAACAGACCGGAATCCACGCTGGATGCGATCTTGGCAGCGCAGGATGCCTTGGCACCGTCGCAGATCAAACCGCTGTCAATGGCAATGGCATTGATCAGCGTCTGTGCGATTGCCTCGCAAGAAGCACCGTCCAGATAGGCAATGGCACAGCCTGCGGCCACACCGGCGCTGACGGCGCCGCAATACGCAGACAGGGTGCCGATGCCGGTCTTGATGTGAATGGCGATCAGATTGGAGATCAGCAGTGCGCGATAGATCTGCTCTTCGCTCTTGCCGGTCTCACGGCCATACACCACCACGGGCACGGTGACGGTAATGCCCTGATTTCCGCTGCCACTGTTGATGTACACCGGCATCTCACAGCCGTTCATTCGGGCGTCGGAACCGGCAGCCGCCCAAGCGCGCACCTTGGTCTGCACGTCCTGACCGCGCAGCAGCATCATCTGGCCGATGTTTGCGCCGTAGTTGCCCCGCAGACCCTCTTCGGCAATGGCCATATTGCTGTTGATCTGCTTGTCCAGCAGGTCTTTGATCTCTGCCAGATCACAGGTGTTGGCAAACTCCACGATCTTTTCCAGCGACAGAATGCTGCGGTCGGTCTTGGCCGCAGTGGGCGCGGCGTTGTCCACCGGCTCGTTCACCAGATACATCTCGTCCTTCATCACCGTGACCACGTTGGTGTGGCGGTCCACAATGCGCACCTGGCTGCGATGGCCCTGTGCTTCCATGGTGATGATAATATCAAAAATCTTGCCCGTATTGGCGTGGGCGACCTGAATATTTGCAGTCTTCAGATAGTCACCGATCTCCTGTACCTGTGCATCGGTCACAAAAGAGATCACCTCCAGCTCCTTGTCAGCCTGACCGGCGACAATGCCGGCAGCGGTGGCGGCTTCAATGCCGTACAAACCGCCGGTGTGGGGCACGATGACGCTCTTGACGTTTTTAATAATGTTACCGCTGACCTCGACCAGCGTCTTTTCGGGCATGCAGCCCAGCACTTCCCGCGCTTTCGCAGCGGCATAGGCCACGGCGATGGGCTCGGTACAACCCATGGCAGGCACAATTTCTTCTCTCAAAATCTGTACGTATTGCTTACAACAAGCATAGTCCATAAGATCAATCCTTTCGCAATATTACTTTTTTTATCATATACTATTTATCGTGCTTTTTCAATCATAAAACCAAGATTTTCCTCCCGATTCCACAAAGAAAAAAGCAGGCCCGACCGTTTCGTCGAGCCTGCTTCTGTTGTTATTTCGTCTGCGTGTTTTTCTGTGCCGCAGCACTGCCAAAGGGATCCAGATCCCCCAGACCCTCCATATTCATCATGCTTTCCAGCACGTTGATATCGGTGGTCACGTCCATAGCCTCGCTGTCGAACAGCGCATCCAGCTGCTTTTCAAAGCCGGCCACCAGTTTATCCATGATCTTTTCCACATCCTGCATGGCCGCATCGATGTTGGTACCGGAGACATTCTGCCGCTCCATGCGGGCATAGGTCTCCAAAATCTTAATGGTCTTGGGCAGATAATGATTGCGGAACTGCCGGATCTTATGCTCTTTTCCGGGGTTGTTCTCCACATAGTCAAAAATCTGATGGGTCAACTGCGCCAACCGCTGGATCCGCTGGGATACATAGGGATCCTCAATGCGGTCATCCAACTGCCGGATGGTGCGCTCCTCAGGATACTCCCGATCGCCGTTGGCATTTACCGTAGCCTTGGGGCGCGCTGCCTTTGCAGGCTCCTCCACCGGCTCACCGGAATAAGTCAGCACCCGACGGCCCATATCCAGATACGCGCCGGGGAAAAAGCCCTGTCCCAGCATCCATTCCAGATCCTTGCATACCGTCTTAAAGTTTCCGGGCGACGCCGCATCCAGCGCATCCAGCGACACGGTGCGCCGCTTTCCGATCATCGCTAGATGATTCCGGCAGCGGGCGTTTCGCTTCCGCTTGTTGGTGCCGGCGATCAGCATTGCCAAACCGGGCAGGCCCAATGCAAAGCCAAAGCTTACCATTTCCATCAATCCGTCGGCCAGCCAACCGTAAGCCAGATTTTCCACCAGGCTCAAGGTGCCGCCCATGGCAGCCAGCGCCAGCACGATTCCGCCGGCGATCTGCAAGCCCTTGCCCTTTTTGGGGCTCAACACGCTGGCCAGTTCACGCTTTTGGTAATAGGAATCAAAGGAGGGATCATACTCTCGCTTCGCCTGTGCGGCGCCGGACTTCTGCGCCGTTTTTCCGCCGCTGCGGTAACTGCTGCCCTGCCACTGGGTGTTGTTGCCCGTGGCCTTTTCCTGCACCGGCCGCGCCTTCACATCCTGATAGGTCTGCGTACGGGTGGTCGTTTCCTTGCGCACTTCGCCGGTGGCTTCCCACCATTCATTCTTCGACTTGCGCATCCGCTCCCGCTTCAGCTCTTCTTCTGCTTCCTCGCCCATCAGTCGCAAAATGATGAGCGCCACGCCCAGAGGCCACACGCCAAGTATAAAACTCAGAGCGACCCAGCCCCATTTAATTTTGGCCCATTTGGCCTTTCTTTGATTATCCAAGCGCTGCACCTCCTTGTGCCGCGGTCTGCCAGTACATCAGACCCACAGACCCTGAATCATCATCGGCTGATACTTCAAGCCACCCTCTTCTTCCACAGGACCGGTGGGCTGAAAGCCCATCGCCCGGAAGAACGGCACGGAATAGGGCGACGCATTCACGTGCAGCCGATCCATATCCAGCGCAATTTCCTTGGTATCCATAACCGCCTTCTTCAGCAAACAGGTACCAATGCCCTGTCGATGATACTGGCCGTCCACATACATCAGCTCGACGCGGCGCATCTCGCGAATGGCGCAAACGCCCACCAAAAAATCATCCTCAAAGGCGCCCCAAAAGCGCACGATGCCGTCGCCGTACTGCTGGATCATATATTCCTGATCAATGGCGCTCCAAAACTCATCAATCGTCTCTTCGCTGCAATCCTGTGCTTGGAAATCAGAAAAGCCTTCCCAAACCAGCGCCAGCGCTTCCTCCATCTCACAACCGGCCAGCATCCGGATCTCGCGGCGCACCTGCTCCTGATTGTTCTCCTGCATATCGGTTCCATCCTTTCCAAACGTCGGTCTCC
>JAFYMZ010000161.1 GCA_017548175.1 Clostridia bacterium
AGTTCGATTCTCCTACGGGTCACCATTTTAATTTAATAATAGTAGTAGGTGTTGATTACGGTGAGGGTCCACCCGTTCCCATCTCGAACACGGTAGTTAAGCTCACAGGTGCCGAAAATACTTGGCTGGCGACGGCCCGGGAAAATAGGTTGACGCCTACTTCTATATTCCTCCTTAGCTCAGTCGGTAGAGCATGCGGCTGTTAACCGCAGGGTCGTTGGTTCGAGTCCAACAGGGGGAGCCAAAGCCTCAAGTCGAAAGACTTGAGGCTTTTTTGTACATCAAAAAGGAATGATCTATAGACAATCTAATATTACATATTGCATTGGATGTGAGAATGTGTTACAATAGGGGCAGAAAAGAGGTGCATCCCATGAGTGAAAAGCGGAAAGAAGTGCTGCGCACGGTGAAGTTTGCGCTATTCTCGGTGAGTGCGGGCGTGATCCAGGTGGGCAGCTTTGCTTTATTTGAAGAAGTGCTGCAACTGGAGCATTGGCTGGGGTATTTGCTGTCTTTGGTGTTGTCGGTCCTATGGAACTTTACGCTGAACCGAAAGTTTACCTTTCAGTCTGCTGCCAACGTGCCGGTGGCGATGTTGAAGGTCGCGTTGTTTTACCTTGTATTTACGCCGTTGTCCACTTGGTGGACGGCGCAGCTAACCGGTCCGAAGTTCCAGTGGAACGAATATCTGGTGCTGGGTCTGACGATGGCCACGAACTTTGTCGGTGAATATCTGTATCAACGGTTTGTGGTGTACGGCAACAGTCTGGATACGGCAAAGAAATAAAAAAGCGCGGATTGGCAAGGGAAACTTGCCAATCCGCTATTGTATTATACGCGAATTTTCATCAGACCGTGGTGGTTGCAGTACAGATACAGGATGCCGCGCCCGCGCAGGCGAAGACGAGTTTCGGCGTTGCCTTCGGGATACAGTTTTACCAACTGCAGGCGGTCAGAGGTAAGATAGGCCAGGAAGGAAATAAAATGCTGCTTGGTCATAGGATGGGGAACAGTGACGAAATGTTCGTCCTCCACCGGCTCGATGATGGGACGATGGGCATCGTCAGCATCTTCTGCCTCCAAGGGGGGCAAGGTAATGCCGCAGCAGCTGATGAGCGTGCTGCCGGTGGCGTGAAGGATATTGCCGCAAACGGGGCAGACGTAAAACTTGGTGCGCAGCATATTGCCGGAGGTGTTTTTATTGACGATGGGCTGCCCGCTAAGCAATTCCAATACGGAAACGCCAAGTGCTTGACCCAGCGGCTCCAACAGAGAAAGATCGGGGAGGCCTTTGGCGGTTTCCCACTTGGATACGGTCTTGTCGCTGACGCCGATCTGTTCGGCCAGCTGCGATTGTGTCAGACCCTTTGCCTCGCGCAGCGCTTTGATGGTAGTGCCGGTAATATAAGTGTTCATTGGTATCGCTCCTTTATTGGGTTCAGTATAACCCGAATCGGGCGCGGATGCAACCTACTTTCCGTAGAGAAAAACACCGACCGCAGATGGTCGGTGTTTTTGTACTTATTGTGCTGCAAAGGTGCCGCTGGCGCCGTTGCTGAGGGTGATGGTATAGGTTTGTCCGGAACAGATCTCGGGGCTACTGAGGATGATGAGGGCGTAAGCCAAGGCAGGTGTGTGCTGCAGGATCACATTGCCGCTGCTGTCAGTAAGGGTGAACCCGGTACCGGCGGCAGCGCTGCCTTTTACGGTAAAGCAGCCTTGCGTAGAACCGTTGCTGAAGGTTTGTGCCATCATGGTGGAGCCGGTTCCGATGAAGGTGCCGCCAGTGATGATGGCAGTCTTGTCATAGTCCAGAACGGCGGTGTCGCCCTGTGTAGGGCCACAGACCACCGTGTGACCGCCGGAAATCTCCAGCGTACCGTTGGCATCCAAGCCATCGCCGGAGGCCTCTAAATAAAGATTGCCGCCGGAGATGACGATGCTGCCGTTTCCGCTGCTCATGCCGCCCATACCGCCTGCGCCATTGGGGCGACCCATGCCGCCACCGAAGAAATCGTCGCCGCGGAAGCCGCCTGTGCCGCTGGAATCGGTGCCGCCGGCGGCGTTTAAGCCGTCATCCGAGGCAACGAGAGAAATGTCGCCTGCTTTGATGCGGATATGCAGCGCTTCCAAGCCTTCGTAACTCTTGGAAATAGAGATGATACCGCCGGAAACGGTGAGCGTATCATCGGCGTGGAAACCGTCATCTCCCGATTGGATGGTGAAGGTGCCGCCGGTTACCGCCACAGAGGCGTTGGCGTGTATGGCATCATCTGCGGAGTCAATGGTAAAGATGCCGCCGCGCAGACTCATGTTGCCGGAGGATTTCAGACCTTTGATGCTGGTACTGTCGTCGGTGTTGGAGGCGATGCTTGTATTGCTGCGCGGACGGAATCCACCGCCACCGCCCATGCCGCCGGGTTGTCCCCACCCGTCAGAGGTGGAGTGGGAGGCGTTTTTGCTGCCGCCACCGGTGAGGATAGAGAAAATACCGCCGGTGATTTCCATCGTGCTGCCGGCACTGATGCCGTCACCTGCGGCATCGATATCCAGTGCGCCGCCGGAAATGTAGATAAAGCCGAGACTGCTGTCGTCGCTGTTTTCTGCGTGCAGACCGTCTTTTCCGCTGCTGAGGCGCATAGTAGCGCCGGTAACGCGAATGCTGTCGTTGGCATCGATGCCATGCTCTGCGCTGGTGACGGTATATTCACCGCCGGTGATGGCCAGATCATCCTTACACACCATGCCGTGGCCGACAGGGGAGGACACGGTGAGTTTTCCGCTGCCGTTGAGGGTCAGATCCTGCTTGGCATAAATGGCGCCGTCGATCTTTTCATCGTCAATGGCGGTAAAACTGCCGCCGTTGGACAGGGTGTTTTCACTGTTGGGTGCCAATGTGACAACCGTTTTATCGCAGTTGAACACATACAGCGCGGCAGACGAGGGACTGGTAATGTGGGCATTGTTCAGCACCAGATGGGGTTTGGCATTGTTCTTGGCGTTGACTACCACCATGCCGGTAAAACTGCCAGTGAGGATATAGGTGCCGTCTCCCGTGACGGTGATGGTACTGCCTTTTACTTGCACACCGCTGCCACTGCAGGAGGCGGAAGTGCCGTTTAAGGTGATCGTGACGGAATCGGGGGCATAGTCGGCATTCCAATCGCGATCAGTGAACATAAACGCGTCATTGTTGTCAGGCATTTCCGTACTGCCACTGTTGCCGGAATTGCTGTTGTTATTACCGGCATTATTGCCGCTGTTTCCGGAATTGCTGTTGCTGGAATTGCTGCCATCATTGTCCGATTGATGTTGACCGGGACGGTTACCGCTGCCGGTATCCTGCAAGGGCTTGCTGCCGCAAGCGGTGAGCATCAGCAGCGCCAGCAGCAGAGCCGAAAGGCGAAGGAACTTCAGGCGCATGGGAAACTCCTTTCTTACAACTCAGTGACAGAGTTGTCCTGCCGGGACAGGGAAATCTCCAGGTTGCCATTGCGGCAGCGCAGGGCATCCAGCAACTCTTTCTCGCGGCGGGGATCCTTCAGGTCGATTTGATAGGTCAGGCGGAACATACTGCCCAGATTGGTGGTCTTGACGCGGGTCAACTCCCAACTGCGGGTGTGTTCGGCGAAAATCTCGTCAAAGACCTCGGTATAGTTCAGGTCCTCGGGAATGGTGACGGTGAGGGTTTTGTACCGGGCGGCATTGGCGGTGACACCGAAGTCCAGCCGATGATACAGCAGATAGCACAGGCACATCACCAGCGTGAACAGCGCGGCAAAGGCCAGATATCCCATGCCGGTGATCAAGCCTGCCCCCATGGCTAAAAACAGGGTGCAGATCTCTTTGGCGGTACCGGCAGCGCTGCGGAAGCGCACCAGACTAAAGGCGCCTGCCACGGCAACACCGGTGCCGACGTTGCCGTTGACCATCATAATGACCACACAAACAACGGCGGGCAACAGTGCCAGCGAGATGACGAAACTCTTGGTGTAACGGGTGCGGTGCATATAGCACAGTGCCATCAGTAATCCCAATCCCAGCGAGGTAGCCAGGCACAGGAGAAAATCGGTGACGGTGATGACGGCGGTGTAGTCGGTGTCAAAGATGCCCTGAAACAGTTCATTCAGCATGAGGAATGTCCTCCTTGGTGTGTGGATAGATGAGTGTTTGGTACGCGGTACCGTATTTGGAATACGAGGTTTTATAGATTTGTTCTTTGGTCAACAGTTGGGCGAGCCACAGCGGCATACCGCCGTCGCATTTGACCTCCATCAGAACGGTATCCGGAGACAGGATGGATATGCCGCCAACAGGGGACTCCAGCGAAAGATCAGTGCGGCGGCAGCGGATGTTTTCATCAAAGGTAATGCGTAGGCGGCTGCCGTCTTGGGCATAGTAGGCTTCCCGGTCGTAGGAAAGAAAAACGGTGGGTCGCAGGTCGCCGTAGAATTGCAGAAAATAGTCGATCTCCCGGCCGATTTGGCAGTCCTGTGGACAGGGACTTTGGTTGCGAATCCAATCCACCGCCTGCGCCTCGGGGAGAGTCAGGCGACGCTTGTAGACGAGACCGTCGTATTTTTTCTTTAGTTCCACAAAGACAGGCGTGTCGGGCTGCGCCGGGCCGTAACTGCGCAGACGCAGTTTTTCTTTATAGGCGGGCTTATCCAGACTACGGCGGATGAGCCGGTAGGAGGCGGTGTCGAAATAAATGTTGCGGATGGTGGTGCGGCCGTAGGCATCGGGTGCCATTCGGGAGGTGATGGCTTCCAGAATACGTTGCTGTTGGGGATGAGTCAGTAAATATTTCAGTTCATAGCGCTTGAAAACCGCCTGATAGGACATGGACTCGCCTCCTTCCTACTATATTTATATATATTATAAGGTGGAATAGGAAAAATGGAAATAGATAATATGTAGATGGTTTGAAACAAAATTGTAAACTTCATATGCGGCACGATATGTAGCGTGGAAAATGCGGAAAAACTTATGTTTTTGGTTGAAAGTTTGCGCAATATCGCGTATAATAAATTTTATGCCGCGTGTGACTGTGATGGCATGAAACAGGAGGGATCAAGTTGGATCAGCAAGAAAAAATGGAAAAGCGAATGGTCAACCGGGCATACTTTGCCTGTGTGGCCGTGATTTTTGCAGGTTGTGCAGTGCTTGCACTGCTGGTATCGCTGCTGCTGGGTTATCGTTTTACGGCAGACGGTGCTGTGCGCAAAGAGTGGCGCGAGGCAGAAACCCTGCAGATGGGTGACTTTACCATCTATTATGAATTGTCTCAGGGAAATGACCCGTATATCGAGCGCTTTGTGGCGGTAGAGAAAACGGCGTTTTTGTATGCGCGCAAGGGCAACAACGGCAAGTTGGTGTACCCTGCCGGCAGTGATGTGCCGGCCGGACAGATCTTCAGTTATCAGGACGGTAACCAGTGGCATCATGTATTGCTGTTGGATATGGTACTGCCCCAAGGTGCAGACCGACAGGTGACGCAGCTGGTGGTGCGTGAAGAAACGGTAGATGTGCAGTTTAACAGCTGCTTCAGCACCCCCCGTCAGTTCAGCGAGTTTGTGCTGGATGGCGTGACCTTTGAATTGCGCAACAACTAAACAGAGAAAAGCCCGAAGGCTGTTCCGCAGGAACGGTCCTCGGGCTTTTTGCTTACAGGGGTGCTTCCAGAATGGGCTGCACCTGCTGCCCGTGCAGGGCGGCGTCCAGTGCATCTTCCACCCGCGCCCAGTTGGCGGTCATGCTGCGCGGTTTATCCCGCCAG
>JAFYMZ010000162.1 GCA_017548175.1 Clostridia bacterium
TGCCGCACGTGCTGTTTTTGCCCGCGCTGCTGCTGTATCTGGAACTGGCGCTCTTTTTCTGCACTACACCTGCATTCAGCGTGACCCTGTGGTATCTGACCGCCTTCTCCCTTTCGGTGGGCACACTGCTGTGGCTGCTATGCAGCATCGGTTCCGAAAAGGTCAACCGCATTTTGACGGCCGTCTTTTCCGGCATTCTGACGCTGTACTTCATCGTGCAGTATTTTATCTTCCAGTATTTCCGGATGTACATGCCCATTGCCACCATCACCGGCGGCGCTGCCGACGTGGCCGGCACCTTTATGGCTGACATCATCACGCTGGTCATCAAGGGCATCCCCGTGATCCTGCTGATGCTGGCACCCTTTGTACTGTACCTGATCTTCGGCAGCCGCTACGCACCGGCAAAGAAGGCCAACGCACCCCTGCGCATCGTCGCTGCCGTACTGGCCGTGGTACTGTTTGCCGCAGGCGTGCTGAGCGTTCGCCTGTCCTTCCTGAACAAGGAGAAATATTGGGAAGAGTATGAGTTCAACACCGCGACGCAGACCTTTGGCCTGATCACCGCCACCCGTCTGGATCTGGAGACCCGCCTGTTCAAGACCGAGCCCGGTTTCGTGCCGGTGGATCCCCCCGTGGGCGGAAATCCCGACGACCCCGATAACCCGGACAACCCCGGCGATCCCGATGATCCCGATGATCCCGATGATCCCGACAAGCCCATCGTCTACGGCGACAACATTCTGGAGATCGACTTTGAGAGCCTGATCGCCGGTGAAAGCAACGATACTGTCAAAGCACTGCATCAGTTTGTCGCTTCCCGTGCCGCAAGCAAGAAAAATCAGTACACCGGCATGTTTAAGGATAAGAACCTGATCTTCATCACCGCCGAAGCCTTTGCCGCCGAGGTCATCGACCCCGAACTGACCCCCACCCTGTACCGCTTGGCTACCAAGGGTATCCAGTTCAAGGAATATTACCAGCCCCACACCGGCGCCAGCACGCTGGGCGGAGAGTTTACCAACCTGATGGGTATGATGCCCACCAACGGCACCAAGAGCTTTGTCAAGATGAAGGACAATGACCTGAGCTTTACCATCGGCAATCAGCTGCGTGCGTTGGGATACTTCTCCATGGCCTTCCACAACAACAGTTACACCTACTACGACCGCGACAAGACCCACTGCGTCATCGGCTATGACAAGTTCATGGGCGTGCGCAACGGTATGGAAGATTATCTGGAAAAGAACCGCTGGCCCAACAGCGACCTGGAGATGTTCAACACCACCCCCTCCATTTATCTGGATCAGCAGCCCTTCAGCGTGTACTATATGACCGTCAGCGGTCACAGCCTGTACAACTGGACCGGTAACAGCATGTGCGCCAAGAACAAGCAGTTGGTGGCACATCTGGAAGGCAGCGAGACCTATAAGGCCTATATGGCCTGCCAGCTGGAGCTGGAGTTCGGTCTGGCCAGCCTGGTGAAGCAGCTGGAAGACGCCGGCATTGCCGATGACACCGTCATCGTGCTGGGCACTGACCACATGCCCTACGGTCTGGAGCAAGAAGGCAAACAGTATGTCACCGAGCTGTACGGCTATGAGGCTGACACTTTCTGGAAGCGCGACCACTCTGCCCTTATCATTTGGAGCGGTTGCTTGGAAGATCAGGAACCCATCGTGGTGGAAGATCCCGTCCACAGCATGGACATCCTGCCCACCCTGCTGAACCTGTTCGGTATCGAATTTGACTCCCGTCTGTATATCGGCCGCGACGTCTTCTCCGACGCGATGCCCATCGCCATGTGGACCAGCAACCTGAGCTGGGTCACCGACAAGGGTTATTACGATGCCTCCACCAAGAAGTTCACCCTGCGCGAGGGTGTTACCGAGGTGCCCGAGGATTACGTCAAGACCATCCGCGCCTATGTCAACAACTGCAAGACCTATTGCAAAAACGTGGCAGCCAAGGACTACTTCTCTTATCTGCCCGATGTCGTAAGATAACATACACATCCCCGACCGCAACGGTCGGGGATGTTTCTTTTCCGTTGAAAAAGCGTCGTTCCCGTGCTATGATAAAGAAAAAAACGGAGGGAATGCCATGCAGCAGATTTACCCTGATTATTATCCCGCGTTCCGATGCATCGCAGGCGCTTGCCGCCACAGCTGCTGCATCGGCTGGGAGATCGACATCGACGAAGATTCCGCCGCCCGTTATCGGGCGCAGGCGGGGGACTTTGGCACCCGGCTGCGGAACTGCATCGATTGGAGCAGTGAGCCGCCCCATTTCATCCTGGGCGCGGAGGAGCGCTGCCCCTTTTTGAATCAAGACAACCTGTGCGATATGATCTTGACCTTGGGCGAAGATGCCCTGTGCGGCATTTGCGCCCAGCATCCCCGATTCCACAACGAACTGCCCGGACGGGTGGAAAGCGGCGTGGGCCTGTGCTGCGAAGCCGCTGGCGCGCTGATTTTGGGACAGGCAGCGCCCGTGCGCCTGCTGGGCGCGGACGGGGCAGATACGACGGACGAGATCATCGCCTTCCGGGACGAATGCATCGCCATCGTGCAGGATCGGCGGTATCACATTCCCAAACGGGTGCAGAACCTGCTGACCCGCTGCGGCAGCGGATTGCCGGAGCGAAATATGCCGGAATGGGCAGCGTTTTTGCTTGGACTGGAGCGGTTGGAGGAACGGTGGGCGGCGCGGCTGACGGCGCTGCGGGAAACCTGGGACGCCGTCCGGCTGCGGGAGTTTGTGCTGCACATGACCGAACGCGAGACGGAGTACGAGCAGTTTTTGGTCTATCTGCTCTACCGGCATATGGCCAACGCCCCCGATTTGGAGGAGGCCGCCTTGCGCGGGCGTTTTGCCGCGTGGGGGTATTATCTGCTGTACGCGCTGGGCGCGGTGCAGTTCAGCACCGACGGCGATTTTACCTTTGCCCATCAGGTGGAACTGGCGCGGTTGTTCTCCGCCGAGCTGGAATATTCGGAAGAAAACCTCGACCGGATCCTGGACGAATTATTTGAACCAACCGCTCCAAATTACCTTTTGGACTGATGGGTTCTTACTCCGGCAATTATACCAAGCATTGATGCAAAACATGGAAATCTGATAAAATAAATTTTAAGACAAGCTTTAATTCGACGGAGTGTGTTATGGAGTACAAAGTGTTAGAAAAGCAAGATATTCAACTAATGGAATCTTTTGCGGATGATGAAAACACAAAATATGATGAGGTTCTTCTTAATGCATTTTTGGAAGAGAACAATGCTTTTGGCTATGTGGCTAAAGATGATGACATGATAGTTGGTTTTGCATATGGATATGTACTGGTTAGGCCAGACGGATTAAGAGATTTCTATTTACATGCCATTGATATCATGAAAAGCCATCAGAAGCATGGGTATGGAACAGAATTGATGAAATATATTTATGCCCATTCAAAAAGTATCGGTTGCAGGAAATTGTTTTTGATAACGAATAAAAGCAATGTACCCGCTTGTAGCTGCTATGAGAAGGCAGGCGGTGTTAGTGCCTCTAATGATGACATTGTATATGTATATAAAGCATAGAAGTCGATAATTTTCAATTTGTCGAGCAATTGCGGTCAGCGAATATACCTCTTTTTGTCGTTTTGAAGAAGAGAGATTATTTCTATCCGAAATCAGTCCAAAGGGTAAAAGGGAAACCGACCGACCGCAGTTGACAGAGGGCGCTGTGTATTCTATAATATTTAAGTTAGACATTTTTAGACAGGATGTGACCGAATATGGAACAGGAACGCAAAGTTCCCCAGAATAAAATGGGCACCTTGCCCGTGCCCAAACTGCTGATGCAGATGTCCCTGCCCATGGTAATTTCTATGCTGGTGCAGGCACTGTACAACGTGGTAGACAGCATTTATGTTTCCCACATCAGCGAAAACGCCCTGACCGCCGTTTCGCTGGCATTCCCCGTGCAGAACCTGATGATCGCCGTAGCCTGCGGTGTTGGCGTGGGTATGAACGCCCTGCTGTCCCGCTGCCTGGGCAAGCGCGATTATGACGGCGCCAACTCTGCCGCCGAGCACGGCGGTCTGCTGATGGCCATCGGCACGCTGCTGTTCGTGCTGTTCGGCTTCTTTGGCGCGGGCTTCTTCTTCCAGAGCCAGACCAACATCGCCGAGATCGTAGAGGGCGGTACCGTTTACATCCGCATCTGCTGCATTGCCTCTTTCGGTATCTTCTTTGAGATCTTCTTCGAGCGTTTGCTGCAGTCCACCGGCAAGACCTTCTATTCCATGATCGCACAGGGCGCCGGTGCCATCCTGAACATCATTCTGGACCCCATCCTGATTTTCGGCATCTTCGGCATTCCCGGCATGGGCATTGCCGGTGCCGCACTGGCTACCGTCATCGGTCAGATCGCCGCCATGCTGGTGGGTCTGTATCTGCACCACCGCTACAATGACGAAGTGCTGATCAAGCCCTTGGAGTTCCGTCTGCATCGCGAGACCATTGCCACCATCCTGCAGGTGGGCATCCCCTCTATGCTGATGATGGCCATCGGTTCCGTTATGAGCTACGGCCTGAACCGCATTCTGTTCACCTTCAGCGCCACCGCCGTTGCCGTCTTTGGCGCATACTTCAAGCTACAGAGCTTCGTCTTTATGCCCGTGTTCGGCATGAACAACGGCATCGTGCCCATCATTGCCTACAACTACGGCTACAAGCGCCCCGACCGCATCAAGCAGACCATGAAACTGGGTATGGGCTGCGCCATCGGTTATATGACGCTGGGCACGCTGGCTTTCCTGCTGATTCCCGATGTGCTGCTGGGCTTCTTTGATGCCAGCCCCGAACTGCTGGCCATCGGTGTGCCCGCACTGCGCACCATCTGCCTGTGCTTCCCCTTTGCCGCCTTCTCCATCGTGGCGGGATCGGTGTTCCAGGCGCTGGGCAACGGCGTGTACAGCCTTGTGATGTCGGTCTGCCGTCAGCTGGTGGTGCTGCTGCCCGTGGCATATCTGCTGGCACAGCTGGGCAACGTGGATCTGGTATGGCTCAGCTACCCCATCGCCGAAGTGGCTTCCGGCACCCTGTGTGCCATCTTCCTCATCCGTATCTTCAAGCAGAAGCTGAAGCCTATGGAAGTCGAAATGGGCGAAATGCAGGAATAACCATAAATGTACAGAAAACGCTCTGCCGGTTGGCAGAGCGTTTTTGATTATAATTTTCGCAGGCCTTTGGGATAGTGGTTTTTGGCGCGGCCGCCGCTGACCTTCACGCCACCCACGGTGCAGCCGGCGGTGGTGATGACCGCCCAGCCGTTTTCGCAATCCACGTCGATCTCCTGTCCCCGGAGGTACGCCTCCATTCTGGGGTCATCGGCAGCCAGTTCGATCTTACGCACAAACCGGTCACCCAGCGCCATAAAAAACTGGTGATGGGGCTGGACATAGTTCTTGCGCACCTCACCGATGGTGATGCCGTAAGAGAAGGCGACACCCTTGCCGGGCACGAACGCGGGGGAGGCGTACACCCAACGCTCGCCGTAGGGGCGCACCCAGGCGGGGTCGTAGTCAGTAAGGATATCACGCAGGAAGGTCTGCACCACCGGGTCGATCTTACCGGCCTTGGCGGCGTAATCGGGACGGGGTGCGGCGGGACGGGTATCCTGCAGCACCGCCATAAACTGACCTTCGCCGCGGCTGGTATGGGGATAGAACCGACGGGCATCCTGCAGATTGGGGCAGGTGCAGCCGTCAAAGGCGATGCCCGGTGCGGTATGCGCACGCACGGCATCGGTGACGGGGATCAGCCGCAGATCGGGGTACTGCTGCAGCAGCCAATCCACCATCATTTCGTTTTCTTCCAGGGAGAAGGTACAGGTGGCATACACCAGATATCCGCCGGGACGCAGAGCCTGATAGGCCTGCTGCAAAATCTCCTGCTGGCGCAGGGCACAGCGGCGCACGTTATCCTCGCTCCACTCGCGGATGGCGGTGTCGTCTTTACGGAACATCCCCTCGCCGGAGCAGGGGGTATCCACCATAATCAGGTCAAAGGTCTCGGGAAAGGTGCGGGCGATGCGGGCAGGGTCCATACAGGTGGTATGGGCATTGTGCAGACCCA
>JAFYMZ010000163.1 GCA_017548175.1 Clostridia bacterium
CGGGGCGTTTTGCCCTTGTGGGCGTGGCAGGCGGTGTCCTCCTCGCCCCGATAGGCTTCGGTCTCGCTGATGCGCAGCCGCCGCAGGCTACCGTCGGGCAGCCGATGGCACAGGAGCTTGCCCACCAGATCGGGGGCAACGTCCAGACAGTCTCTGTGGAAAAAGCTCAGGTCTAACTGGGGCATAGGCGCACTCCTTTCCTCAGTTCAGCGAGCCGGCCACGGCGGTGCGTTCCAGCAGCTGCTGAATACCCTGCTGCAGCAGCGGATGTCCGTCCAGTGCCGGGTCCGCGGCCAGCAAGTCCTCGGCAGCCTCCCGGGCGGCGGAAAAGACGGCCGCGTCCTTGGCAAGGTCGGCCACGGCAAAGCGTACCACGCCGTGCTGCTCCCGGGACAGGAAGCCGCCGGGGCCGCGGAGCTTCAGGTCTTCTTCCGCGATCAAAAAGCCGTCGGTGGTAGAGACCAGAATGTCCAGCCGCGCCTTGGCCACCTCACCACCGCCGCCGCGCATCAGCACGCACCAGCTCTGTCGGGTGCCGCGGCCTACGCGGCCGCGCAGCTGATGCAGCTGGGACAGGCCGAATTGCTCGGCGTTTTCAATAACCATCACGCTGGCGTTGGGCACGTCCACGCCCACTTCCACCACGGTGGTGGACACCAGAATGTCCAGCGCGCCGTCGGCAAACTGTGCCATGACGGCGGCCTTTTCAGCGGCCTTCAGCTTGCCGTGCATCAAGCCCACCCGACAACGGGGCAGCGCCCGCTGCAGGGCCTGGGTATAGACGGTGGCGGCCTGCTTGCCGCCGTCCTCGTTTTCTTCGATCAAGGGACACACCACATAGGCCTGTCCGCCCGCGTCCACCTGCTTCTGCAAAAAGCCCAGCATACCGGCGCGCTTTTCCTCGCCGGCCACCATGGTGCGGATGGGCGTGCGGCCCGGCGGCAGTTCATCCAGCCGGGAAATGTCCAGGTCGCCGTACAGCACCAGCGACAAAGTGCGGGGAATGGGCGTGGCGCTCATCACCAGCAGATGGGCATCGTTGCCCTTTTTGCCCAGTGTGGCTCGCTGCTCCACGCCAAACCGGTGCTGCTCGTCTACCACAAACAGACCGGCATCGGCAAAGGTCACGTCCCCTTGGATCAGGGCGTGGGTGCCGCACAGTACGTCGACCTGCCCGGCGGCTACGGCTTCCTTCACCCGCCGCTTTTCCGCGGCGGTCAGGGCCGACACCAGCAGTTCCACCCGCAGGCCCAAGGGGGCGAACATCCGCTCCAGCGTGGCCTTGTGCTGCCGCGCCAGCAGCTCGGTGGGTGCCATAATGGCGGTCTGCCGCCCGTTTTTTGCCGTCAGCCACGCGGCTGCGGCGGCCACCAGCGTCTTGCCGCTGCCCACGTCGCCCTGCAGCAGCCGGTTCATGCGGCTGCCGCCCGACAGGTCGGCAAAGATCTCGCCGATGGCACGGCGCTGGGCCCCGGTGGGGGCAAAGGACAGGTGTGCGAAAAAGTCCTCCGGCGGCAGCGCCTGCATGGGGCGTTCTGCCGGGGCGCGCAGCGCCAGCTTGCGCTGCTGCAAGCCGCAGGACAGGAGAAACAGTTCTTCAAAAATCAGTCGGCGACGCGCCTGATGCACGTCCTCCGGCGTTTCCGGCCGATGGATCTTCTCAAAGGCGGTGGCCGCGTCGCACAGGGCGTAGCGTTGCCGCAGCGCCTGCGGCAGCGGCTCGGGGAAGTCGCCCTGCGCCAGATCCAGCGCCGCGCTCACCCATCCGCGCAGCATGGCCTGGGTGATGCCGGCGGTGGCCGGATAAATGGGGATCAGCCGCCCGGGCTGCTCCATGGCATCGGCGTCCTCCCGAATGGGGTTTATCATACCCACGCGGCTGCCTTGCTTTTCCACCTTGCCGTAAAAGACGAAGGTGGCGCCCTTGCTCAACTTCAGGTAAGGCGCGTTAAAATAGGTAATGTGCAGCTGCCCCGTGGCATCAAACACCCGAAAACGGCACAGATCCCGCCCGCCGGGCAGGCGGCTGTGGGCAGGCTCGGTGGCCACCATAGCGCGGACGCACACCGTCTCCCCGTCCTGCAGGTCGCGGATGGCGCGCAGGATGCGCCGATCCTCGTAGTCCCGGGGGAACAGGGTCAGCAGGTCGCCGATGGTGCGCAGACCCAGCTTTTCCAGCTGCTGGGCGCGCTTGGGGCCCAATTTGGGCAATGCAACTAAGGGCTGCCGCAGCAGCCCTTGGGGAACAGCGTGTCCGGCCTGCCGGTTCACAGGCTGCGGTACAGGCCCACGACCAGACCCAGAATGGTGCATTCCCGGCCGTCAATGGGCGCATAGTTGGGGTTTTCGGGCATCAGCCAAACGCCGTCGGCGGCAATGTGCAGCCGCTTGACGGTGGCTTCGTCCTCCAGCATGGCCACCACGATCTGCCCGTGGATGGCGGTGTTCTGCCGACGGACGATGACGGTGTCGCCGTCCAGAATGGCGGCGTCGATCATCGAGTCGCCCCGCACCTTCAGGGCGAACAGCTCGCCGGAGGCATTGCCGTCATAGGGCACGGTGCCCATGCGGTCCTCCTGCGCAAGAATGGGCACGCCGGCGGTCACGGTGCCCAGCAGCGGCACGCTGCGGAAATTGGGCATCTCTTCGCCGCAAACGCTGAGGGAGCGGTTCTTGCGGCCGTCCTTTTCCAGATAGCCGCCCTCCTGCAGGATCTTCAGATGGGCGTGGACGGTGGAGGGAGAGCGCAGGCCAACGCCTTCGCAAATTTCACGCACCGTGGGCGGATAGCCGTTGTCGCGGCTGAACCCGGACACAAACTCCAGGATCTTCTGTCGCATGGGCGTCAGTTTTTTCATCGGGATGCCCCCTTCTTTCGCACAAAAGTTCGATGTTATCTTCAGTATAGCACAAAAAACGAAAAAAGCAAACATCTGTTTGGAAATTTTCCGTAAAAATGCAAAAATAATTGCAAATCCGCGATACGCGTGGTGTCGTGACGGGGCAAAGCGGCGGAATCTGCAGCAAAACCCGTCTGGGATCTGCCGCCAAACGCCGCGAATCGGGGCTCCCCTGCCTGCGGATCGCCGCCGCGCCGGCGGCCTGTGCCGCGCCTGAGGCCGCAGCGCGCAAGGCCGCCCTGCCTTGTTCTGCGCATCCGGGATGCGCGCAGTGTGGCCTTGCGGAAAAAACAGGCGCGCGGCAGGCGATTTTTGGCCGTTTTGGCTTGATTTTCCTCGCGTACGCGTATATATTATTAAATAAGGTGTAAAACCGCCCGTTTGCGGCAGAGATCTGATCTGTCCCTGCAGGCGGCATTTGGGGTGCGGAAACCCCATATCTTGTGCGCCGAAATCACCATTCTACAATATGCCGGAAACGACAGTTTTTTCTACGTTTTGCACAAAAAAATATCGAAATTTTTGTACAAAAGTACTTGACTTTCGGCCATCGTGGTGTTATATTGTAAGAGCGCCTAAAGGGCGCAGTATGCCTGTCACATATTACAGGCAACGCGATGATGCTGGAGATTGCTGCTTAGGCAGGTAACTTCGGCGGAGTAGGTCCGATAATCGGGCGGCAGGAAAGAAGAAACACACCAGCGTCCCCGCAAAGCTGTGGAACTACCGGCATGTGTCGGAAAGCCCGGAGGGAACCAACAGGTGTTTTTGAGATGCCGGACTGATATGTGTATATCGCCGGTTTCCTTTATGCCATTTTTTAGATACACCCGGCAGCGAGGTACACTTTCCCAGCCGTACAATGACGACCGCCGTCCCAAATCGGGGCGCCACCCCGGAAGGGACAACGAACAACATTGTATGAAAAACAGGAGGAACCAAACATGGCACAGCAGAAAATGCGCATCAGACTGAAGGCTTATGACCATCAGGTGATCGACCAGGCAGCAGAGAAGATCGTTGAGACCGCAAAGCGCACCGGCGCTCAGGTTTCCGGCCCCATCCCCCTGCCCACCGACAAGAAGGTCGTTACCATCCTGCGCGCTGTTCACAAGTACAAGGACAGCCGTGAGCAGTTTGAGCGTCGTACCCGCAAGCGCCTGATCGACATCAACAATCCTTCTCAGAAGACCGTTGAGGCTCTGATGAATCTGGATCTGCCCGCCGGCGTTGAGATCGAGATCAAGCTGTAAACCCCAACCCCCGCAAATCATTAAAGAAGTCAGCAACCCTGGTTCGCGAAAGCGGACAGGTTATGTTGAGAAGTGAAGGCAAAGCACCGTTACTGCTTTGTACTGCTGACCAACCACTAACTGCAAGGAGGAAATAACGTGCAGAAAGCAATCATCGGAAAGAAAGTCGGCATGACTCAGATCTTTGACGAGACCGGTAAGGTCATCCCCGTCACTGTCATCGAGGCCGGCCCCTGCACCGTGGTGCAGAAGAAGACCGTGGAGAACGACGGTTATGACAGCGTCCAGCTGGGTTTTGAGGACCTGGCAGACAAGAAGGTGACCAAGCCCATGAAGGGTCACTTCGAAAAGGCTGGCGTCTCCGCAAAGAAGTACCTGAAGGAATTCCGCCTGGAGAACTGCGCTGCTTACAATGTCGGCGACGTTCTGAAGGCTGATGTCTTCGCCGCTGGCGACAAGATCGACGTCGTCGGCACCAGCAAGGGTAAGGGCTACGCCGGCGTTGTTAAGCGCTGGAACGCTCATTCCCAGGAGCACACCCATGGTGTTGGCCCTGTTCACCGCTCTGTCGGTTCCACCGGTGCAAACACTGACCCCTCTCGCGTCATGCCCGGCAAGCACATGCCCGGTCATCTGGGCGCTGAGCAGGTCACTGTTCAGAACCTGGAAGTCGTCAAGGTTGATGCAGAGGCTAACATGATCGCCATCCGCGGCGCCGTTCCCGGCCCCAAGGGCGGCGTGGTGTTCATCAAGAACTCTGTTAAGGCTTAAGGGAGGAGGAAACCAACATGGCTAACACGAACGTAGTAAATATGGCTGGCCAGGTCGTCGGCACCATCGAGCTGAGCGACAAGGTCTTTGGCATCGAGCCCAACGCTGTTGTTATGCACGCTGATGTAAAGAATCATCTGGCTAACATGCGTCACGGCACTCAGAGCACTCTGACCCGTGCAGAGGTTTCCGGCGGCGGCAAGAAGCCCTGGAGACAGAAGGGTTCC
>JAFYMZ010000164.1 GCA_017548175.1 Clostridia bacterium
TCACGATACCCACGGTCATACCCAGCAGCATCATGGGGTATGCCATGGCACCCTTGACCTTGCCCTTCAGGGCCGTATCACGCTCGTAATAGTCTGCCAGAGAACGGAACACCTCGTCCAGCTTACCGCTGATCTCACCCACGTGGACCATGCTGCGGAAAAAGTCGGGGAACACCTTCTTGTGCTTATTCAGCGCCTCGGACAGCAGCACGCCGCTCTTAACGTCCTCGTAAACCACCTGCAGGACCTTCTTAAAGTAGGCCGTGTAGTTCTGATGACGCAGAATATCCAAGCAGTCCAAAATGGGGATGCTGGTGTTCTGCATGATGGCAAACTGTCGGCAGAACGTAGTAAGTTCGCTGAGTTTGACCGTATTACCCACGCTCAGCGTAAAGAACGCCGAAGGGGTATCGTTGCTGTAAGGCTTGGCAGAGATCAGATACAGACTCTGTTTTGCCAACTGCGCAGCCAGATCGTGCTCGTCATTGGCAATAAACGTGCCCTTGATCTTCTGCTTCTGCAGGTTTACAGCCACATATTTAAACTTTTGCACGGCAAAGCCTCCATTCAAAAAGTTTCGTTGTTTAGCCCAAAATCAGGCCCATATACCAAGTCAGAATGGGCGCGCCGGCCAGCAGAGCCACCAGCGTTCCACCCACAATAAACGGTCCAAAGGGATATTCCGTATCCCGCTCTTGATGCTTGATGCGATTCAGTGCCACCAGCACCACGCTGCCCAGCACAGAAGCCAGCAGAATGGCCAGCAGCAGTTTCTGCCAGCCCAGCAGCAGGCCCAGCGCCGCCACCAGTTTCACATCGCCAAAGCCCATGCCTTCCTTCTTCAGGATGAGGATGGCACCAAAATACAGTGCGGCAAACACGCCGCCGCCGGCCAACAGGCCGATCACATGATCTGCAGGCTGGGTGTAACTGTCGTGGAACATAGTCACCACGCCCAGCAGCGCCAGCAGCAGTACAAATCGGTTATAAATCAGCATGTGCTCCAAGTCGATGAAGAACACGCAAATCAGCAGCGAGCAAGCCAGCGCCACCACACAGGCGTACACCGGATTCTCCTGCCAGAACAGCGCCACCGCCAGCACCCACAGTGCGGTGTTGGCCAGCTCCACCAGCGTATACCGGGGAGAGATGGGCGCGCGGCACTTGCGGCACTTGCCGCCCAGCATCACCCAAGACAGCACGGGGATGTTGTCGTACCACTTCAGGCTGTAATCGCAGCTGGTGCAGTGCGAGCCGGGGAATGCCAGACTCATATCACGGGGCACCCGATAGATCACAACGTTCAGGAAACTGCCTACGCACAGGCCCAGCAGGCCACCCAGCACATAGGCGCAAATGAGGATATACTGATCCATTTCAGACTCCTACCCAATCAGAACATATTGGCCTGATTGAACTGATTCATGTAAAAACCGCCGTACAGTTCCAGGTTGCTCGCGATCTTCTCTTCGGTTTCTTCTGCCAGCAGCGGCATAAAGGTCACCTTGTGCTCTTCCTGCTCGGCATTGACCATGTCAAACAGATATCCATACTCGGCAGGCATATTCACATACACCGTCTCGATGGGTGCCAGCGCAGTAATGCTGGTGTTGCCTGCGATCAGGTCCAGCGTCCACTTCAGGAAAATACGGAAATTCTCGTACACATATTCCTCGCGGCTCTGGGGCGTGGGGCGCAGCATGGACTTGGGCAGCTTACGGGCCGTTTTCTTGATCTCACCGGTGGAGGTGGTGGTGTAAGAAGCGGTCTCCTCACGCAGACCAAAGGCCTCCTCGCCCTCTGCCTCGTCCTCGCTGACGCCCTGACCCTCTTCCATGGTCAGCTGCTTGGCGCGGGCGCGCTCCTTGGCATTCAGCACCAGCAGGTCGCCGGCGCGATGGTCAAACAGCATATCCTCGGCAGCCAGACGGGACTTGTACAGCATACCGTGGCCAAAAGGCAGATCGTAATAGCCCATGGTGCAGCCGCGCACCACGAAGGCAAAGCGTGCCATGTCTTCCTTGATATCCAGCAGCAGGAAGGTACCGTTCTTCAGCTTGGGGTTCAGCGCAAAAGCGCCGTTGACCATCGAGTTGGACGCAAAGGTCACACCGGCCACGTTGATGCCGTTCTCGGCACACACAGCCTGTACCTTTTCGCGCACATCGCGGCGCATGCCCACCAGACCAAAGGTGGCGTTCTGCTTGTTCTGCTGCACGGTATAGGTGATCAGATTCAGATCTTCTGCATTCTTGTAAATTGCCTCAACAGCCAGACTCATCGAGTGCTGCATAGCCTTTTTGTGGATCATCGGTATGCTGATGGTATCGGTGAGGAACAGCTGGTCGGGCAGCACGATGGCAGCCGTCTGCAGGTCAGCCTGGGGGAACTTTTCCCGATACAGCTTGATGATCTTGCCGAAACGGTCAAAGAACTCCGCATCATAGGCCTTGGTCTTGCAGTTGGCCACGTTGTACTGAATGCTGCCCAGTTCCTGCTCCATCAGGTAAAAGCCGACGGTCTCTGCGTGGGCATCCACCGAAATAACGGAGTTCAGCGCAGCTGCGCGCTTGCCGCCAAAGCTGGGCATCGCAGGCGCCTTGTCTGCCAAGCCGGCCAGTTTATCTTTCAAATTAAATCCTGCCATAAGGATTAGCCTCCAATTCCAAGGTTGTGGTACGTCCACCCGGTGACTTTGCCAGCATTGCTGACCGTCACATCCAGTTTCAGTTCGCCGTCCGTGGTGTAAACCGCGAAATTGTTACCCGCGCCGGCTGTAATTCGATATCCCGTACTCTCGTCGGGCAAATTGCCGTGGTCTGCCAGATACTTCTCTGCGATCTGGTCCAGCGCCAGCCGCTCCAGCGTCTCCGCCTCGCGGTCCTTCAAGCCGTTTCGTTCCAGCATGGCAGAACTCACCAGCAGCGCGCTCAATGCGACAGCAGCCAGCAGCACCAGCAGCGCGATCTCAATGCCCAAGCCGCGACGGCGGGCGTTTTTATCCTGCAAAAAATGCTTCACAAGTTCAGTTCTTCTCATACTGCACCTGCTGTATCTCTTCGCCGGACATCGTCCAGACGGTAATGACAAAGTTATGATCTGTAAAATTTTTCGCTGCATCGGCAGCAAACGCCACCGTGACTTCCACGGTATTTTGCTTGAACCGCAGCACGGGATTTTCTTCCGTGCCAATATTAACCACCCGTTCCACGGGCGTTTCTGCGCCGTCTTCCTGCTGTGCAGGCGCTTCGGCCAGTTTTTCCAGCGCTGCGGTCAGGTCATCTGCATTGTCCGCAAAACGCACACAAGCCACGACACTCTCGCATGCACAGAGCGCCGTGGTCTCATTCAGA
>JAFYMZ010000165.1 GCA_017548175.1 Clostridia bacterium
CAGTACTGCATTACCGGAGATCATCACTCTCTCGCCGGCGTTCTCACAGAACAGGGTGCCGCCGCGCTTGGAAAGCTGACGGGCCACCAGCGTGTCCTTGCCCAGACGGTCTGCCCAGAAGGGCACCAGCGTGCAATGCGCCGAGCCGGTGACGGGGTCCTCGATGATGGCATCGTGGGGGTCAAAGAATCGGGATACAAAGTCGCAGTCCTCGCCGGGGGCGGTGGGCACCACGCCCTCTGCCGGAATGATGCGCGCCATGGCGGCAAAGTCCGGCTGCAGGTTTGCCACCTGCGCGGCGGTTTCCACCAGTACGATCAGGTCGCGGGACCGGAAGCAGCCCAGCACGGGCACGCCCAGACATTCGGCCAGACCCTCGGGGGTTGCCACCGGCACGGGCGGACGGGAAGGAAAGTCCAGCGTAAAGCGGTCGCCCTGCCGCAGCACCCGCAGCGGGCCGCTGCAAGAGGCAAAGTCCACGTAGTCGGCCTCCGGCTCAAGCTGGGTCAAGATCACAAAACCGGAAGCCAGCGTGGCGTGACCGCACAGATCCATCTCAAAGGCCGGGGTGAACCAGCGGATGCGCCAGCCGGTCTCTTCCTTGCATACGAAAGCGGTCTCCGGCAGGTTGTTCTCGCCGGCGATCTGCTGCATTTTTGCATCTTCAGGCCAAGCGTCCACCAGACAAACACCGGCAGGATTACCGGCAAAGGGGCGGGCGGTAAAGGCATCTACCACATAATAGGTCACAGGACATTCCTCCTCTGGGGTGTTCTTGCCTTTATTGTAAAGGATTTCCAACCGGAACGCAAGCATTTTCCCAGCAGATCCAGCGGGATCACCGCAGCCGCCAAAATCGCCGTCCACCCCAACTGCGCGGCAGAAAGTCCGTGGGAACGGAACAGATCACCGCCCAGATACAACAGTCCCAGCTGCACCGCAACGACGGCCGCCATAATACCAAGAAACGAGGGGTTGCTCCGCAGTCCGCGCAGCAGATGCACCGTGTCGGTGCGGTCGCAAAAGGCGGCCGCCACGCCGCAAAAGACAAAGAGGGCGAAAAATCCGGTGAGCCACGCGCGTTCCGTGGGAAACCACAGCCGTACTGCAGGCAGGGTGAGAAACCCAAGACAAAGCAGTAGGATGCCGCCTG
This sequence comes from Clostridia bacterium, assembly GCA_017548175.1. Next base: position 1,154 of record JAFYMZ010000165.1, read on the forward strand.
CCAGATGCAAAATCTGCCCCAGCATACTGCGGGTGAGGATGCGCGCATCCCGCGGCTTGGGCGGCTCTGCCATCCGTCTGGCATCGGGCGGCTCGCCGGCAAAGGCCAACCCGGCCAAAGTGTCCATGATCAGGTTGATCCACAGCATCTGCACCACTGTCACCGGCGTCTCGATGCCGATAAACGGACCGATCAGCGAGATGGCTACGGCGCATAGGTTGACGGTCAGCTGAAAGACCACGAACCGCTGGATGCTGCGGAAGATGGTGCGGCCGTACAGCACCGCCTTGGCGATGGAGGCAATGTCATCGTCCAGAATGAGGATGTCTCCGGCGTCCTTGGCCACCTGCGTGCCGCTGCCCATGGCAAACCCCACGTCGGCCAGCCGCAGGGCAGGGGCATCGTTGACCCCGTCGCCCGTCATGCCGGTGACCATGCCGGCCTGCTGCGCCAGCCGCACCAAGCGGCTTTTGTCGGTGGGCAGCACACGCGCCAGCACTTGCAGCCGCGGCAGCGCTTGCAGCACCTGATCGTCGGTCATCTCCTGCAAGGCAGCACCGGAAAGCACCAAGCCATCCCTGTCCAGAATGCCACAGTCCCGACCGATGGCGGCAGCGGTATCGGGACTGTCACCGGTGAGCATCACCACACGCACGCCTGCCCGGCGCAGCAGCGAGACCGCACCGGCAGTCTGGGGGCGCAATCCGTCCCGCAGCAGAAGGAATCCCAGCAGCGTCAGCCCTTCCGCAGGGCGATCCTGCTGCCACGAACCGCCTTGGCACAACGCCACCACCCGATAGCCCTGTCCGGCATAGCGCTGCCAATCGGGCAGCGTGTCGGGGGAGAGGGGCAGCGGATATCCGTCAAAATCCAGCAGCGTGCTGCAATGGGGCAGCAGCACCTCCGGCGCGCCGCGGTAGCAGGCGATCTCACCGTCCCACGCGGCAGAAAACTTCCGCGCAGAGTCAAAGGGCAGCACCTGCCGCGCCGGCTGCAGAGGAATGGCCTGCCGGCAAAAACCGGCCAGCGCCCGATCGGTGGTGTTGCCGCCGGTATAACCGCCGGCGGTCTTTTGCACCGGACTGCCCAACAGACAGGCTCGCGCCATCGGGCGGTATAGCGCTGGGTGCTCGGCCAGCGGTGCGGATTCCAGCAGCCGACCGCCGGCGCATAAGCATTGCCGTGCCTCCAGCCTGCCGTGGGTCAGGGTGCCTGTTTTGTCGGTAAACAGCAGCCGCAGGCTGCCGGCGGTCTCGATGCCGGTCAACTTGCGCACCATAACCTTGTCCTTTTGCATACGCAGCATACTGCGTGACAGGACGACGGTGATCATCATGGGCAATCCCTCGGGCACCGCCACGATGAGGATGCCGATGGCCAGTGTTGCGGCGTGCAGCAGCGCCTGCACCAGCGTTTGCATCTGGTGCAGTTCCGCCCAGATCTGCGCCGGGTCAAACCCTCCGGCCACCACCAAGTCCCGAAAGAGGGAAACCCCGGCTACCAACAGGGCGGCGCACACCCCCAATCGGCTGATTCGGGTGGCCAGGTGTTCCAGCCGCAGTTTCAGGGGACTTTCCCGCGGCTGCTCCTGCAGCGAGCGGGCCATACTGCCGAACAGGGTTTTGTCTCCCACCTGCAGCACGCGCATCACGCCCCGTCCCCCTGTGACGCTTGCACCGCGCAGCAGTACGGCAGGATGCTGGGCGGTGGTGCGCTCCGGCTCTTTGCCCGTGGGGTCGGGGGTCTTATGTACTTCTTTGCTTTCGCCGGTGAGGGCGGCTTGATCCACCGTCAGGCGGCCCTGCACCAGCAGCCCGTCGGCAGGGATGCCTTCGCCGCTCTCCAACAGTACCAGATCGCCCCGCACCAACTGATCCACCGGCAGTACTGCCGTGCGGCCGCCGCGCCGCACCCGACAGGTGGTGCGCGCTGCTTCCTCCTGCAAGCGGCGAAAGGCACGTTCGCTGCTGTATTCCGACAGGGTGGAGATCAGCGATGCCAAAAAGATGGCCAGCGCAATGCCTGCCGTCTCGAACCAGCCTTGTCCGCGGCATAAAAGCAGCACGTTGGCGCCCAATGCCGCCAGCATCAGCTTCAGGATGGGGTCGCTGAAGCTTTCCAGCAGTTTGCGGAAAAAGCCCGTGCCCGTCTGTCGGGTCAGCCCGTTGCTGCCAAAGGTCTCCCGGCTTTGCCGCACCTCGGCATCGGATAGCCCCGGGGGCAGGGGCAAGTTGTCTGTGGTCATGTCCATCACCTCGTTGGTACAGGGTATGCACCCGGTGGACAGGATATGCCCAAGCAAAAAGCCTGCGGCGTGCCGCAGGCTTTTGTGTTGGCAGTTAGCCCTGCATCCAGTCGGTGAGATCCTCTGCCAGTTCACCCATAGACTGGGCGGCTTTGTGAGCGCTTTTTTTAATGCGCTTGCCGGCGGTGCTGTCGGCCATATTCATCATGGCCGTGCCGGCGAATGCCCCTGCGGCAAACCCCAGACCGGCAGAGATCCAAATACCCATATGCTTCATCCTGTTCACACTCCTTTATTGCTGATGCTCCGTCACCCACTGAAAGGCTTCCCGGATGCTTTCCTCCGAGGGAACGGGAACGCCGCCGTAGCCCACCCTGTCCGCTCTGCGACCGGCCGGTACGATGATACCGGTGGGTTCACGGCGGCGGGAGGCGTATAATTTGCGGCTTTTTTTGCGTTGACGCTTGTTCATCACCATCACCTCGCCGGTAGTATCGGCTTTTTTGCTTTTCGGTATACAGCGCTTGTTTTTACGGTAAAATTCCTGTATAATAAAATGTTGTATGAAATCATCGCGAACCGTACGTGTTTGTGTGAAAGGAGCCCGGGTATGTTTGAAAAACTGGAACAGATCGAAAAGCGCCTTGCGGAAGTGGAGGCGCTGCTTTCCGACGGCGACCTGTATCAGGACCCGCCCCGGGCGGCCAAACTGCTGAAAGAGCAGAAGGAACTGCAGCCGGTGGTGGATGCCTACCGCATGTGGAAGCAGCTGGGCGAGGAATTGGAGCAGGCCAAGGAGCTGGAGCAGGAAAGTGACCCGGAACTGCGGGCGCTGGCTGTGCAGGAGAGCCTGAATCTCAAGCAGCAGATCGAAGAACAGGAGCAGGCCATTCGCATTCTGCTGCTGCCCAAGGATGAAAGCGATGACAAGAGCGTCATTATGGAGATCCGCGCCGGTGTCGGCGGCGAGGAGGCGGCACTGTTTGCTGCCGACCTGCTGCGTATGTACAGTATGTACGCCGAATCCCACCGCTTCTCGGTGGAGATCATGAACGTCAATGAAACCGAACTGGGCGGCATTAAGGAAGTATCCTTCTCTGTAGAGGGCAAGGGCGCCTGGTCCCGACTGAAGTTTGAAAGCGGCACCCATCGGGTGCAGCGCGTGCCCGACACCGAAAGTCAGGGCCGCATCCAGACCTCTGCCGCTACCGTGGCGGTGCTGCCCGAGGCAGAAGAGGTGGAAATGGACATCAATCCCGCCGATCTGCAGATCGACACCTACCGCAGCGGCGGTGCCGGCGGTCAGCACGTCAACAAGACGGAGTCCGCCATCCGCATTACCCACCTGCCCACCGGCGTGGTGGTGGAATGTCAGGACGAGCGCAGCCAGCATAAAAACCGCGAGCGCGCCATGAAGATCCTGCGCTCCCGTCTGCTGGAAGCCAAGCGTGCCGAAGCCGAGGCCGAGCGTGCCGACACCCGACGCAGTCAGGTGGGCACCGGCGACCGCAGCGGCCGTATCCGCACCTATAACTTTCCCCAAGGCCGTTTGACCGACCATCGCATCGGCCTGACTCTGTACCGGTTGGAGCAGGTGATGAACGGCGATCTGGACGAGATCATCGATGCATTGGCCGCTGCTGATCAGGCAGAGAAACTGCAGAACCTGCAGGCATAAAAACTTTAGTTTTGGATAGAGAGGGATCGTATGGAGACCCTGCATTTGAAGGGAAAAAATCCCAAAGATATTGAACTGGCCGGCAAACTGCTGGCCGAAGGTAAATTGGTTGCCATTCCCACCGAAACGGTGTACGGCCTGGCTGCCAATGCCCTGTCCCCCGATGCCGCCGCGGCCATTTATGCCGCCAAGGGTCGGCCGCAGGACAACCCCCTGATCGTACACATTGCCGACCTGCAGCAGATCGGCCCGCTGGCCCGGGAGATCCCCGAGGGCGTGTGGAAGATGGCCGAGGCCTTTTGGCCCGGTCCGCTGACCATGATCGTCAAAAAGAGTGACATCGTCCCCGACGGTGTCAGCGCAGGCTTGGACACCGTGGGCATCCGGATGCCCAGCCATCCCGTGGCCCGTGCCGTCATCCGTGCGGCCGGTGTGCCGCTGGCAGCGCCCTCTGCCAATCTGTCGGGCAAGCCTTCGCCCACCACGGCCAAAGATACCGCCCGTGATATGGATGGCCGCATTGCCGCCATTCTGGACGGCGGCGCCAGCCAGGTGGGCGTGGAATCCACCGTGGTGGATATGACGGGCGACTATCCGCAGGTGCTGCGCCCCGGTGCCGTGACCGAAGAAATGATCGCCGCCGTAATGGGACAGGCCGCCACCGATGCCGCCGTCACCCGTTCCCTCGGCGCAGGGGAGCAGCCCAAGGCCCCCGGTATGAAATATCGGCATTACGCCCCCAAGGCGCCCATCGTGCTGTTTGAAGGCGCGCCGGAGGACAGTTATGCGGCGCTGGCACAACAGGCCGGTGCAGCATACGACGGCATTTTGTGCTTTGAAGAATATTATCCCGCCCTGAAAGCCGCCCATACCTGCCGCGTCTACAGTTTGGGCGATAGCTGGGATCACGGCACCCACGCCCGCAGACTGTTTGCTCTGCTGCGTAAGTTTGACGGCACCCGCGCCAAGCGGATCTTGGCCCAGTGTCCCCGTGCCTACGGCGCCAACGCCGCCACCGTCAACCGCCTGCGCAAGGCCGCCGGTTTTGCCGCGCAAGCCTGCACCGACAAGACGGTCATCGGCATCACCGGACCCAGCGGCAGCGGAAAGAGCACCTTGTCTGCGATGCTGCGGGAAACCGGCGCACTGGTACTGGATGCCGATGCCATTTACCACGAACTGACCGCCCAGCCTTGGCTGCAGGAAAAGCTGGAGGCACGCTTCCCCGGTGTGGTGTCGGGCGGTGTGCTGGACCGGAAAAAACTGGGCCGGATCGTCTTTGCCGACGAACAGGCCAGACAGGACCTGAACACCATCACCCACGGCGCCGTGCGGGAAGAACTGCAGCGCCGCACCCGGGAGCATTCCGGCAAACTGGTGGTGCTGGACGTGCCGCTGCTGTTTGAAAGCGGCATTGACCGGGATTGCACCCTGACCGTGGGCGTCACCGCGCCCCGCGATGTGCGCCTGCAGCGCATCTGCGCCCGGGACGGCATCGATAATGCTTATGCCAAGGCGCGGCTGGATGCCCAGCCTGCGGATGCCTTCTATGCCGCCCATTGTGACGCGCTGGTGCAAAACAACGGCGCAGAAGCCGACTTCCGTCGGCAACTGGAAAACCTGCTGGGCCGCTACGGCGTACTGTAAACAGCAAAAACGCTATGTGCAAGAGCTGCACATAGCGTTTTTTTCATCCGATCACCAAAATCAAATACCCCAGATATAATGTCAGCATTGCCGCGCCCTGCCCGCGGGAAAACCGGCCGCGGAACAAGGCAGGCAGCACCGTGATTCCGCCCATCAGCAGGCAGACGGGAAGATCCAGCAGTATGCTTTGGGTGCCGAAGGGCAATCCACCGCCGGAAACCAGAGAGCAGAGGGGCAAAATCAAGGTGGTGTCAATGAGGTTGGCCCCTAAAATATTCCCCACCGACAGGGCGCCCTCGCCTTTGGTGACGGCGGTCAATGCAGTGACCAGTTCGGGCAGGGACGTGCCTACGGCTACCAGCGTCACCCCCACCACGGCTTCGGGCACCCCCAGCCGCAGGGCAAGCAAACTGCCGTTGTTCACCAGCAGCCGCGCTCCCAGTAAAATGCCGCCGGTGCCCAGCAAAAACTTGCAGCCTTGGCGCAGCACTTCGCCACGTTGGGGGCGCAGAGCAGGCTGCGACTCCATACTGCGGCGGGCGGTGTGCAGACTGTCCAGCATAAATACGGCAAAGATGCCCAGCAGTACCAAACTGCCGCCGCGGGACAACGTCTCACTGCCGGAACAGTGCAGCAGCACGGCAATGGCTGCCGTCATCAGAACGCCGCGCAGGGCGAAGTCCCGTCGCCGCAGGCAAACGGGGGAAAACAGCAGCGCCGCGCCCAAAATCAGCCCCAGATTGGCGGTGACGGACCCCACAGCGTTGCCGATGGCCAGATCGACCTTGCCTTGGGTGGCCGCCAGCAGCGAAACCGTGATCTCCGGCAGGGTGGTGGCAAGGCTCACCACCGTAGCACCCACGATCACCGGCGGAATGCCGGAGACCCGGGCCAGCCATACGGCGGCATCCACGAACAGGTCGCCGCCTTTGATGATGCACAGAAGTCCCAAAATAAACAGCCCACCGGGAAGTATCAGCATCAAGAACTCCACCGCCTTTCCCTGTATTGTATGGGAAAGCGGGCACAAAAAGAACAAATGCCCTGCCGATCGGCAGGGCATCGATGGGGTTATTAGGCTTTGGTTGTTTCTCGGCGGTGCAGGCGCAGATAGATCTTTTCCAGCAGGTGGAAGAGAAACAGCACGATGCCGGCCGCTGCGGTAAAGCCCAGCATATACACGGCCAGACTGAGGCCAAAGGGCAGCACGTCATGCAGGTCGGTATACAGCGGCAGCAGGGAATCGTAATGGGGGCTGAAATAGAACATATTGAACAGGTCGCCGTCAGCCAGATCAAAGTGATAGACCACTTCGTTCAGCACACAGGCGATGCCGGCGGCTGCGGCAAAGACGGGAAATGCACGGCGCAGCGTTCCGGGTGCGGAGGGAACATAGCCGCTGTGCAGCAGATAAATGCCGATGGTGACCATACTGCCGTGCCAGAACATCGTCTGCAGGTTGACACCGATGGTTTCGGTAAAGACGGTGGCGGGGTAGGCCATCACTGCCACGCCGGCGAAGAGGGCGAAACTGCCCAGATAGGCGCACAGGATATGGTGCAGTCTGCGGTTTTTGACCAGTGCTGCCAGCAGTCCCACATACATCGGGGTAGAGCAGAACTGCCACGGGAAGGCGTGCCAGATGTATTCGGCCACGATTTTGCCGTCCTCAACGGTAAAGGTAAAGACGATCTGCTTATAGACTTCCAGCAGCAGACAAGCCACCGAAGTGATCAGCAGCAGGCGGCGGACGTTGCGCTCGGTGGGGGAGAGTTTGCGGCACAGGATCACGCCGCATACCACGGCCAGCAAGCAAAAGAAGATATGAAACGGACCGTACGGCACGGGCGACTCCATTTCGGTGCCCAATATGGTCAATATTTTAGCAAGAACAGACATAAACAAGCTCCTCGCGAATAAATCAATAAAAAGCGGGCTTATCATAGCACATTTTTTCTGCGAAGAAAAGGCTTTTAACAGAAATTTCATAAAGAAAAAGCATCCGGTCGGATGCTTTTGGGTGGGTTATTCTGCAGTGGGCTGGGGAATGTCACAAACGTCCACCCAAGCCTTGGCACCGGCGTAGGTAAACAGTTCGTCGCAGGTCAGTTCAATGGCCGAGTTGGAACTGCCGGCGGCGGGGAAGACGGTGGAGAAGCGCTGCATGGAACGGTCGCAATACACGGTGACCTGCTGGGGCAGGGCAAAGGGGCAGACACCGCCCACGGCGTGGCCGGTCATGGCAGCGGTGTCATCGTGGGACAGCATCTTGGCCTTGAAGCCAAAGGTGTCCTTGAAGCGGCGGTTGCTGATCTTGCCGTCACCGGCAGCCACCACCAGCAGACATCCGCCGTCCTTGTCGGCAAAGGCCAGCGTCTTGGCGATGCGGGCTCCCTCAACGCCTACGGCCTGTGCGGCCAGTTCGACGGTGGCGCTGGAAACGGAAAACTCCAGAATATCTTGTTCACGGCCCAAGGGTGCAAAAAAGGCGCGTACTTTTTCAATAGACATAAGTAAGATCTCCTTTGTGGAAAATGGTCAAAATGATCTGTATCCTATTATACACCACTGAAAAAACAATTACAAGCCGTATATGGGGTGAAAAAACAAAGACGGCAGCATATCTTGTGGAATGGAAGAAAATGGTAAAATAAAACGGGGGGATTCGCTGTGCTGCTGTCAAAAAACAGCAGAAAAATTTGTTACAATTATGACCAAAAGATGAACAAAAAGCCCTTTACAAGGTGTAATATGGATGGTATTATAATAAAACAATGTCGAAAGGAAGCGTAAAACGGGTATGGTGCAAGATTTTCCCCGGACGCTGAGTTTGCTGCGTCAGGAAAAGAAAATCAGTCAGCGAAAAGCTGCATCCGAGCTTGGGGTATCCCAGGCTTTGTTGTCGCACTATGAAAACGGTGTGCGCGAACCCGGCCTGCAGTTTGTGGTGCGTGCGGCTGATTACTATGGTGTTTCAGCGGACTATCTGCTGGGCCGTACCATGGCCCGCGACGGTGGCGCCATTCTGGCCGGCGATGTGACCGACAGCTCCGAGAAAAAGGACAATGTTCTGCGTGGCAGCGCCGCTGCAATGCTGAACAAAAAGCTGTTGGTGAACTCCACTGCGCTGCTGTACGATGCGCTGGGGAAGTGCGATGCCGCCGTGATCACCGGTGTGTCCGAATACCTGAGCACCGCATTCTATAAGGCATTCCGTATGGTGTATTCCATGGGTCAGGAAGCACGCAGCGACGTGTTCCCCGCATCCGATGCCAACTATTCCGAACTGTGCGATCTGCACTTGAAGCGCAGCGAATCGGTGCTGCGGAAGCTGGCTTGCGGCAAAGAAGCGCCGGAAGTTCCGTTGAACATCAGCGCCCTGCAGGAGCAGTATCCTCAGCTGGCACCTTCTCTCTTCACTCTGCTGCACGGCGTGTCTGCCGGACTGGAAAAAGAAGAAGAAAATTATTGAGAAAATGTCAAAAAAGTGCTTGACTTTCCATAAAGCAGGTGCTATAATAAATCTCGCGTTCTAAAGGCGATATGTGCTGGTGTAGCTCAGCCGGTAGAGCAGCTGATTTGTAATCAGCAGGTCGGGGGTTCGAATCCGTCCACCAGCTCCACCAATCGCAACAATAGAATATGCGGAACATGGGAGTGTTCCCGAGTGGCCAAAGGGGGCAGACTGTAAATCTGTTGACAATGTCTACGGTGGTTCGAATCCACCCGCTCCCACCAAAAACCCGAAGGTGAAAACCTTCGGGTTTTTAATTTCGAAATCGCATTGCATTTCCGTTTGCGGTGCGATATAATAACAATACCGACAGTTCGTTTGCACCATCCTGTCGTTAAACAAAACCAGGGCTACGATGTTACATAATTGTGAAAGTATCGTGGTTTTGTGTTGTGCAAAACCATTTTTTTATTATCCGGGAGTTTTTTAATGATGCGTAAGATCAAAACTTGGCTGAAAGCGGAATATGAAGAAACCCGCGTGCTCTTCCGCTGCATTCCGGCAACGGCGGTGTCGCTGTTTGTGGTCAGTGTGGTCTGTATGAACCTGCTGGCCAATAAGACGCTGGTGCAGACCCATTGGATCGCGCTGGACGGCGGTGTGCTGATTTCCTGGCTGTCCTTTATGTGCATGGACATCATCACCAAATATTTCGGCCCCAAGGCATCCAATAAAGTGGCGGTGCTGGCTTCGGCCATCAATGTGCTGACCTGCACGGTGTTTTATATCGCCAGCATCATTCCCTCGCAGGCCAACGATTATACCGCGCTGAATGAAATGCTGGGCGGCACGTGGTTTATCCTGCTGGGCAGTACCGTGGCCTTTTTGATCTCTGCCGGCATCAACAATTTCCTCAACTGGAGCATTGGCAAGGCGTTCTTTAATAATCCCGATGGGAAACTGGCTTATGCTGCCAGCACCTATCTGTCCACCTTTGTGGGACAGTTTATGGACAACCTGATTTTTTCCGTCATCGTATTCGTCTTTTTTGCGCCCATCTATTGGAACGGCTTCCATTGGACGCTGCTGCAGTGTGTGATGTGCGCCCTGACCGGCGCCGTGGCAGAACTGGTGATGGAAGTGCTGTTCTCGCCCTTGGGCTATCGCATTGTAGCAAGTTGGCGCAAGCATCAGGTGGGACAGGAGTATCTGACATATATGCAGGAGGGCAGACAATGAAAGTTTTGATCACCGGCACGGCACAAGGCATCGGACAGGCCATCGCGCTGCGCTTTTTGCAGGCGGGCCATACCGTCATCGGTCTGGACCGACAGGCCGCATCCATCCGGCACGAACTTTATACCCACCATCAGGTGGACGTGCGCGATTATGACAACCTGCCGCAGGTAACCGGCGTACAGATCCTCATCAACAATGCAGGCACGCAGAACGAGCAGGACATTGACATCAATTTGAAGGCGCTGATCCGTATCACGGAACAATACGGCGTGCAGGAAGAGATCCGTTCCATTCTGAACATCGGCTCTGCCAGCGGTCATACGGGCGCGGAGTTCCCCGAATATTGCGCCAGCAAGGGCGGCGTGCTGGCTTACACCAAAAATGTGGCTCAGCGGGTGGCCAGATTCGGCGCTACCTGCAACAGTCTGGATCCCGGCGGCGTGCTGACTCCCCTGAATGCCTGTGTGATGGAAGACCCGGAGCTTTGGGCGCAAATTATGCAGGAGACCCCTCTGCGCCGTTGGGCAACCCCCGAAGAGATCGCCGAGTGGGCATATTTCCTCACCGTTACCAACACCTTCTGCACCGGTCAGAACATTCTGGTGGACGGCGGCGAAAGCATCAATTATAACTTCATTTGGAAGGACTAAAATAGTTAATCCGCCCTATGAGATTCATAGAGCGGATTTTTATTTCGCAATAGCGTGATGCAAAGTCACATACAACGCACTGTATCAAACGGTGTATAGAAGTGCGCCCTTGATCAGTTCGACAAATTGGAATTTGTCTTATTGTCAAATCAATTTGAATTTAAAGGTCTATGTACATAATTGTTGATGAAGTATGG
>JAFYMZ010000022.1 GCA_017548175.1 Clostridia bacterium
AGTGCGGATACGCTCAGGGCCTTTCCAACGGGGCCAAAGGTGGGATATTTCGTGTAATCCTTGCTGGCGTCATAGCCGCAGGAACATAAGAGGGTGCTCATTTTGGATTCACAGACAGGGCAGTTCATGACAGACTCCTTTAGTGCTTTATTAGCTTGTCCACATCGCACTGACCGAGACTGTTGGAGCCTGTGGCGACAAGGGTGCCGTCTTTTCTCAGGCCAACGGTGTGGTAGGAACCGGCGGCGACTGCGATGATATTTCTCCAGGTGGTGACTTCGCACCGCTTGTCCGTGTTGATGCCTGTGGCCGCAACGGTGCCGTCCTTCCTCAATCCCACAGTGTGGTTGCGGCCTGCGGCGATGGCCTGGATGTTGTGCCAGCCGACCGAGCACTTGTCGTGAGGATTTAAGGCGGCTGCAGCAGGGACACCGCGGCTGTTCAGACCAACAAGGTGGTCGTAAGTGCCTGCGGCGATGGCAGTGATGTTGCTCCAGGTACGCACACGATTATTCAGCGGACTGCTGCTGGGGGTGATTCTGACCTGGCCTCTGGGGAACAGTACCGCGACAAAGAAGGGGCCTGCGGCGATGTTGGTAAAACTGTAATTGGAAAAGTCCGCCAGGTTTCCAGGTACATCGCCGGCGCTGTAAAGGGTGCCGTCTTTGTGCAAACCAATCGTGTAGCTGCTGTTGGCGGAGATGGCGGTGATGCCTGTCCATTTTGTTACATTGCACTGACCGACGCTGTTGTTGCCCGTGGCGATCACGGTGCCGTCCTTTTTCAGACCCACAGTGAAATCTGGGCCTGCGGCGATGGCCATGATGTTCCGCCAGCCGGACACATTACACTGACGAGAGATATTGTCACCGATTGCTCCAACCGTGCCATCAGAGTACAGGGCGATGGTGTGATTTTTGCCGGCGGCGATGGCGGTGATCTGTACCTGATTTTTGGGGGCGAGGGGCAATACCTTGGGGACCGGGACAGCCGGGGGCTGCGGTGCTTGGGGCAGCAGAGAGGCCAGAGGCTTGACCGATGCGCACAGGGGACACACCAGCATCTGATCCTGGAGACGAACGGTGAAGTAGCGGTTTCCACAGGAGCACTCCAGCTGAGGAGCCGCATCAGGGCGCCAGCCGCAATTGCTGCACTGGCGGGTATTTCCGGGGATGCGGATCATAAAATCCGTGCCGCCGCATTTTTCACAGCGCAGGGCGTCCTTTGGTGCGCGCCGTGCCCGGAGTGCGGACACACTGGGCACCTTTCCAACGGGGCCAAAGGTGGGATATTTCGTGTAATCCTTGCTGGCATCATAGCCGCAGGAACATAAGAGAGTGCTCATTTTGGATTCGCAGACAGGGCAGTTCATGAAAGCGCCTCCTTGCCGAAAAAGAGTTTAATTGTGATTATTCTAGCACAGCCACCGCCGGGACACAAGCCAACAGTTTTGGATTTTTACAAAAATCTCCCGCTCCGGAAAAAGGAGCGGGAGGAATTTCAGAAGCGGGTGTCGAGTTTTTTCAGGAGCCGGTCGATTCTCAAAAGACGCAGGAGGGTGGTCAGGATACATTTGGTAACCACCCAGTCGTGCAGAAGTCCGGCCAGACAGATCACAAGGGCAGCACCCATCACGGTTCCTGTCAGTGCAGGGAGCGTTGCGGTACCCAGATGGGCGAAGCGGTTTTCCAGCAGGAATCGGAACACCAGCGGATGGGCATGGGCCAGGTAGATGCCGAAGGCACCTCCGGAAATCCGGGAGATCACCTTTCCGGCGCCCTCCGGAATCCGCAGCCGGGAGAAGATCGCCAACAGGGAAACAGCCGCCAGCACGATGGTGGGGGAGGTGTACTCGATCAGAATGTTGCCGTAGGCATCGTACCAGTAGTGGGGGCGCCACCACAGCACCAGCATCCGCGGGGCCCAGGCAAAGAGTACGGCGACCACATAGAGAAGACCCCAGACCCAGCGGTCAAACCGGGAGAGCACATCATATTTTCCCAGATATCCGCCCAGCAGGTACATCACCGCCAGCCACAGCACGCTGTATCCGTCGTGCAGATAAAACGCATCGGTCAGCGGGGAAATGGGCAGCAGGGAAAACAGCACCAGAATACCGCCCAGGGTGCAGGTCAGCTCCCGTTTCTGCATTTTCTGCACCGTCAGATTCAAAATGGGCATCAGGACAAAGAGTCCTGCGTAGGCGGTCAGATACCAGTACTGTCCCGTGGTCACGGGCAGCAGGGCGCCGAGCCAGGTTTTGTAATCCAGATCGTGGTTCCGGGAAAACAAAAGTGTGGCGAAAAGGCAAAACAGCAGAGCCCGGAGCCACAGAAAAAGAAGTCCCGACAGCTTGGGTTTTTTATCCCAGCCCACGAAGCCGGAGATCAGGGCATAGCAGTTCACCGCGCAGAGCATGGCGATCCGCAGGAATTGGGCTGTGAGGAACTGGGGCGAGAGCAGCTCGCTTCCCGTGATGATGCCGCCGATGCCGATGACGTGCAGCGCGGTCACAAAAAACATAGCTGTGAGCCGCAGCAGATCGATTCCGTAATTGCGCTTCATCCGTGGCCCCTCCTTTCTGTATTGACAAGGATACCAAAAAATCGTATAATTTTCAATATAAACATATGGAAACACCATCTCATTTTTTCAAGGAGAGATCATATGAGCAGAATTCTGTTTGATATCGAGGATGCAAAATCTGTATCCATCGAGTGCAATCCCGGCGACAATCTGCTGGAGCTGGCCCGGCGGGCCAATGTGGCCATCGATGCCCCCTGCTCCGGCAACGGCTCCTGCGGCAAGTGCCGTGTGCAGCTTTTGGAGGGCGAAGTGGAAACCATTCCCTCCCGCCATATTTCTGACGAAGAATATAATGCCGGCTGGCGCTTGAGCTGCAACTGCAAG
>JAFYMZ010000166.1 GCA_017548175.1 Clostridia bacterium
GATCGGCGGTGTAAAGACCGTCGATATCGCTGAGCAAAATCAGCAGATCTGCCTTGGCGTTGGTGGCTACGATAGCAGCCAGCGTGTCATTGTCGCCGACCAAGATTTCACCGACACCGATGGTGTCGTTCTCGTTGACGATGGGCAGCGCGTTCAGTTCCAGCAGACGGAACAGGGTGTTCTGGAAATATTCCCGGCGCTTGTCACTCATCACGTCTTCCGCGGTCAGCAGGATCTGTGCCACGATGTGATGGTATTCGGCAAACAGTTTGTCATAGGTGTACATCAGCTCGCACTGACCCACGGCGGCAGCTGCCTGCTTGGTGGGCAGGTCATCGGGGCGCTTGGGCAGACCCAGCTTGCCCACGCCCATACCGATGGCACCGGAAGATACCAGAATGATCTCGTGACCGGCATTCTTCAGGTCGGACAGCACCTTGCACAGGCTCTCCACGCGGCGGATATTCAGATGGCCGGTGGAATAGGTCAGGGTAGAAGTACCCACTTTCACTACGATACGCATTGGCGCACCTCCAAACGCGGCATTTGCCGCGGTGTTTTTTTATCAATCACATATTATAACATAGAAAAGAAGAAATTGCTACGGCTAAACCGCAGTTTTGCTGCGGAAAAAACAAAAAAACCGGAACTTTCGTTCCGGGCCTTTGGTACGGCGTAAGGGATTCGCTTTTCTGCGGAAAAGCCACGCCGGTTGCGGCGTGCCCCCGGCACCCCGCCAAGCGCCGGCTTTCGAATCCCTCTGATCGCGCTGTCCGGAAAAAGCAAAAGAGCCGATTCTTTCGAATCGACTCTTCACATTTGGTACGGCGTAAGGGATTCGAACCCCTGACCTTTTGGTTCGTAGCCAAACACTCTATCCAGCTGAGCTAACGCCGCATCTCTAATGCCCAGTTATAATAACACACCTGTTTTAAAAAATCAAGAGTTTTTTTCAATTTTTTCAAAATTTTTTCTAACCGGTTAAAATGCGGTAAAAATGCATCGCGCGGACAAGTTTTTTCCGAAAGTGCTTGTAACAAAGTCCGTTTTATCGTATAATATAAAGTGCAAATCAAGACTCTTTTTGATAAGGGAGGTACCGCGATGAAACACGGAAAAACGCTGGTGCTCATTCTGCTGCTTTTGGGTGCAGTACTGCTGGTTACCGGCTTTTGGGATATTGTTATGGAATTCTTTACGGCGGCGCTCATTGCCTATTTGCTGACGCCGGCGGCCAAGTTCTTCAGTAAAAAACTGCGTCTGCACCGGGGTGTGGCCGTGGCGCTGGTACTGCTGCTGGCCGTGGCCGTTTTGGGTCTGCTGATCTATCTGCTGATGCCCAGCGTCATTGAAGAAGTCGGCAAACTGGCAGACGACATCGTGCACTACGCATCGGCCTCCAGTTACGATGAACTGCTGAACAAGATCACGCAGTATCTGGAAGACCTGCATCTGCCTCCCGGTGTGCTGGAACTGGCCAACGAATACCTGCAGAAGGCCGACGAAGTGCTGGTCAGCCTGCTCAGCTCGTTCCTGTCTTGGGTGGTCAGCTTCACCCTCAGCATCGTGGACGTGGTGGTCGTGGTCATCGTCATCGTTTACCTGATGCTGGACGGCTCTAAAATGCTGCGCAGCTTTTTGGGCATCCTGCCCCACAGCATCGCCCGCCGCGCCTCTCACGTGCTGGCCGAGGGCAACGATCTGGTCTGGAAATACCTCCGCGTCCGCGTCATCGTGTCCGGCGGTATGGCCGTGGTCACCTATATCGGTCTGAGCATCATCGGCGTGCCCTACGCCTTCCTGTTTGCCGGCTTGTCCTTTGTGCTGGACTTCATCCCTTATTTCGGCTCTATGATCGCCGGCTGCATCGAAGCCGTGGTCGCCACCATCACCGGCGGCATCGGTCTGGGCATCACCGTGGCCATTTTCGTGCTGGTCGTCCAGCAGATCGAGGGCAACATCGTTGCACCCAAGGTGCAGGGCGATGCCACCGGTCTGCATCCCGTTACCGTGATGTTTGCTCTGTTGGTCTGTAACCGCATCTGGGGACCGATGGGTATGCTCATCTCCACGCCCGTGGCCGCCGTGGTCAAGGTCATCGTCAAGGAAATGTACAGCTACCTCATCGACGGCGAAGAACCTACGGTAAATCAGGTGGTGGCACATCAGGAAGAACATCTGATGGAAGAAAGTCACTCCGACCCGGCAAAATAACGACCGCCGGCGCATAGAATTTCCGCGAGGTGATTGTATGCGCATTTGGTTGTTTTTAGCCGCTGCCATTCTTGGCACGGCAGCACATTTTCTCTATGATTTTTTGGGCCGTCCCCGGCTGCTGGTGGCATTCCTGCCCATCAACGAAAGTCCGTGGGAACACGTAAAACTGACCGTTTGGCCCTTGTTGGGCGCCGTGGCGGTGCTGGCATATCAGGAACAGATCCCGTGGCCTGCCGCCGTCACCGCCGCCTTTGTGGGTGTGATGCACGCCATCGCTGCGATGTTGGGGCTGCATTACGCCGTGCGCTTTGGCCTTTCCGGCGGCAAGCCGATACGGTGGGCCGACATTTTGATTTATTTTTTGGCTTTGGCCAGCGGTTGGCAGATCGCGCTGAGCCTGCTTCCGGCTGCGGTTCCCGTGCCGGTGGGGGTGCTTTGCGCATTGAGCCTGCTGGTGCTGGCCGTATTTTTGGACCGGGGCAGTCTGCGCCCGCCCGAGGCGCATTTGTTTCAGGACCAGAGCAAACAACGTTCACGGCAGCGCCGGGGTGCGGCTGCCGATACAGGGAGGAAGCCCCATGGCAGAGATCAGCGTACAAAATCTGCATAAATATTTCGGAGAGCACCATCTTTTGAAGGGGCTCTCCTTCGAGTTGTTTCCCGGCGAACGGGCCGGCATCGTCGGCCCCAACGGCTGCGGCAAGACCACCCTGCTGAAGATCCTCTCCGGCCTGCTGGAGTACGAATCGGGCGAGGTGGTCATCGGCAAAAACCGCCGCATCGGCCTGCTGGAGCAGCTGCCCGAGTATGACGAGACGGTCACCGTCCGTCAGGTGCTGTGGCAAGCCTTCGACCACATCGAGGCAATGGGTGCCCGCATGGCGGAAATGGAAGTGGCAATGGCCGCCGGCGAAGCGGTGGATCTGGATCAGTAC
>JAFYMZ010000001.1 GCA_017548175.1 Clostridia bacterium
CATGGCGATCTTAAAGATGCCCTTTTTATTCTCGCCCATGATAAAGTTATGGATGCCCAGACTGCCCAGAAACAGGCAGATGAGGATCATCACCAGTTTGTCCTGTCCGTTCAGATAGGCACTGTCCATCGCCGTCTTGGGAACGGCCACGCCGCAGCTGAGGCAAACGTCTGCGTTGTCGGTCAGAGGACTGCCGCAATTGTGGCAATGAGACTTGCCTTCGCCGGCCTTGACACCGCACTGCAGGCAAACGGCCTGAGTTTCATTCATCGGACTTCCGCAATGTTTACAATACATCATGATTCCCTCCTTGCATTCTTGCCCCCATCATAACAAACAGAGCGACAAAAGTCAACAAAATGCCACGCCGCCCCATAACCGGCTCATCCATACCAGCAAGAAGCCAAGTCCAATGCTCATCAGCACCAGCCGGTTGTACCGAGGCTCGGCGAACACCTGCCCGTCCTTCCAAAAGAAAAGATACAGCAGCGGCACGGCCCAAAACATCGGGTGATAGGCAAAGGCGCGGGAAAGTGCCCCTTGCAGCGCCGCCAGCCACGCCCGGGTCAGGCCGCAGCCGGGGCAATGGATGCCGGTGACAAACAAAATGGGGCAGGTGAAGGGCAGCAGATACACCAGCCCCACATAGGCCAGCATCGCTGCCGTCAGCGCCAGCTTTCCCCGCAGATGCGCAATGCGTCCCATCCTGTCACCACCTGATCCAAGATACTGTCACTGTAGCACACCCCTCCGAAAAAAGCAATGCATCCCGTAAAAACAGCCCCGACGGAAGCGTCCGTCGGGGCTGTGCCGGTGAAAAGACGATGCGCATCAGCGCAGTACGGGGCCGTTTGCGCCCATCTTCCAGATGTTTGTGAAGTCCCAGCCTTCAAAGGTGGCCTGCTGCTTCAGCTGTGCCGAAGTGATGATCTCCACGTACTCGTGATGCGGCAGGGTGTTGTACTTGGGTTTCTGCAAGCCCAGAATATTTGCGCCCTGATACTCGTTGATAGGTTCATAGTAGGTGCGCAGATTTTCCAGATTGTAGTTGTTGCCGAAGTGACCGATGTAATATTCCTTGAAGTCATCCCAACTGGTCAGATCCTTCTTGCTGGTATCCTTGATGTTGGAGCTGTTTACGGTGTAGCGATCCAGTACCAAGCCGATCAGCGCGCCGTGGCAGTACACGCGCTTGTCTTCGCAGATGTTGGGCACGTTCACCTTGCCGGTGGCATAGCAGTTGTAGACGGTGATCTTCTGATCTTCGCTATAGGCTCTGAATACTTCCAGCGTGCCGATCAGGCTGCCGCAGGGGTTGTAATATCTGCGCCAAGGACCACCGTTCTTGTTGGTGCTGTCCTGACAGGGACTCCATTCTACATAGGGTGCAGAGATGTTGCCGGTGGCATAACAGTCGTACACATCGCTGCGGGAGTAAATGTGACCGATCAAGCCGCCTGCGCTGACACCGCCGTAATGATCATCAGAGGACGCATAGATATCTACCTTGGAATAGCAGCGGGTCACGTCGGTATAGTTGCCGGCATTGCCGATCAAGCCGCCGATGTCGCCCTCGATGACGTCGATCTTGCCGGTGGTGTGGCACTTTTCTACCCGTACGCCGAAGGATTCACCGATCAGACCGCCCGCACAGGGAGCCTCGATGCTGGTGGTGAAGATCTTGATGTTCACATCGGCAGAGCAGTTCTTGATGGTAATGGTATGGGCAGGCTGATAATCGCCGTCGGACATTTCATCGCTGATATTGCCGATCAAACCACCGGCATGACCACCGCTGGTGATGGTGCCGCTGACGTGACAATTGTTCATCAGGGTGTATTTTGCGTTTTTCAGGGTCACTGCGCCGATCAAGCCGCCGGTGCAGGAATTGGAACTCTGGAAGTTGACGGTGGCAGAGCAGTTGTCAAAGGAGCAGCCGGTGCCATAGCCCACGATGGCACCGGTAGATTCGCCGCCGCCGGGCTGCTTATCGGTTCTGTTGCTTTCGGTGCGGTGGTTGTCTTTGGTGTAGGCGTTGACGATCTTCATATTCTTGAAGGTGGAATCTTCCACGATCGAGAACAAGCTTTGCGCCTCGCCATCCAGACACAGGTTGGAGATGGTGTAGTTGCCGCCGTCGATGTGGTGGCGGAAGGGGTTATCCCAATCGCCGATGACGATCCAGTCGCCTGCAGGCGCGCAGTCGATGTCTGCCACCTGCTTGAAGTAATAGCCCTTCTTATTGACGACCTTCTGCAGGTTCTTCAGATCGTTCAGGTTGCGGATGAGGAAGGGGTCGCTCTTGGTGCCCGAGCCGTCCCACAGGGCGGTGGAAGCCGCCTTCACCGTGATTTTGTAGGTAGCGCTCTTGCCCGAACCGTCCTTTGCGGCCACCTTAACGGTGACGCTGCCGGCCTTTTTGGCGGTCAGCAGACCGTTCTGGTCAATGGAGGCATAGCTGCTGCCGGAGGAAATGCTCCAAGTGACTGCCTTGTTGGCGGCGTTGTCGGGCTTGACGGCAACAGAAAGCTGCAGGGTGTTGCCGACGGTGACGGAAGTACCGCCGG
>JAFYMZ010000023.1 GCA_017548175.1 Clostridia bacterium
ACGGCGGTAACAGCCATCGTGGGCAGTGCGCTGCTGCGCAGTTTGTTTAACTTGCGGCTGACGCTGCTGAACTTCTCCCTGCGGCAGGCGGTGATGATTTTCGCCCTGAGCTTTGGCATCGCTACCCTTGCAAGCATCATTCCTATTCTGTGCATCGCCAGGCAAAAACCGGTGGATGCCATCCGCAAAAACTAAATCATGATGTAAAATATCCGGAGAGCCATAAACTCTCCGGAGATTGCTCGTATTATAACATCTTGAGTTCTCTTTTATATTGGTAATAGTCGACTGTTCACGTGTCATCTCACCCATAGCTCGCGTTGGTGCCAAAATTGGTGTCAAAAGTGCTTACGGCGGGTTTAACTTGATTTTATTGCTCCAACAAAACCGCCCGAAAAACAAACAAAACCGTGCCGGAATCCGGTGATTTCAGCACGGTTTTTCTGCATAGAATGGAAAAAGCAGGTCTTTCGACCTGCTTTTTCAGTGGTTGCGGAGATGGGATTTGAACCTCATGACCTCCGGGTTATGAGCCCGACGAGCTACCGGACTGCTCTACTCCGCGATATTGACTTGATTGCCAATATAGAATACCATAGTTTTTTTCAATTGTCAAGAGAAAAGTTTGAAAAGTTGCCGACTTTTTTCGCGCGGCCGCCAAATACACAAACGCCCCCGGCCGCAGGCCGAGGGCGCAGGTCGTATTTTGCTTACAGTCTGGTGTGACTTGCCAGTGCGTACTTCTTGGCAAAAGCGTTGAACTGGGTGTTGAAGTCCTCGTTCTGGAACTTCATACCGTTCAGATACTGGTGGGTGTCGAAGCTGTCGTGCGCCAGTTCCAAAATCGCCACGGCCACATTGGAGCAGTGGTCGGAAATGCGCTCGTAGTTGTTCAGGATGTCCATCAGGATGAAGCCCAGCTCGATGGAGCAGCGGCCTTCCTGCAGACGGCGGATGTGATTATCCTTGATGGTGTCGGCCAGACCGTCGATGACCTCTTCCAGAGGCTCAACACGGGCAGCCAGCTCCAGATCGTTGTTCACATAAGCGGTTGCGCTGATGCGCAGGATCTCGCCGATGGCGGAGGTCATAACGACCAGCTCGCTCTGTGCCTCCTCCGAGAAGCGGATACCCTTCTTGTGGATCTCTTCGGCGGCGTTCATCAGGTTGACGGCGTGGTCGCCCATACGCTCGAAGTCGCTGATGGCGTGCAGCATACGGGATACGCGGCGGCTGTCAGCCTTGGACAGTGCCTGCGAGGACAACTTCACCAGATAGGTGCCCAGCTGATCCTCGTAATTGTCCAGCTTGTCCTCGTTCTTCAGCACTTCGCGGACCACGGCCTCGTCGTGGCAGTCCAGCAAAGAGATGGCGGACAGGATGGTCTGGTCGGCCAGCGCGGCCATGGTAGAGGTGTAGTTGTCGCACTCCTGAATGGCAACGGAGGGAGAACGCAGCAGACGCTCGTCCAGCAGCATTGCCTGCTGGGGCTGGCCCTGTGCGGAAGCCTTTTCCTTGACCATGACCTCGGCCAGACGGATGATCCACTTGCTGAAGGGCATCAGCAGGATGGTGATGACCACGTTGAAGATGGTGTGGATCAGTGCGATGGACCAGGGCTGTACGGAAACGGACAGGAAGGTCAGTTCAAAGAAGGCGTTGGCCAGGCCGTACACCACCATGATAAAGCCGGTACCGATGACGTTCACCGACAGATGGATGCAGGCCACGCGCTTTGCGTTGGCATTGGTGCCGATACTGGAGATCATAGAGGTGACGCAGGTACCGATGTTCTGACCCATAACGATGGGTGCGGCGATGCCATAGGTAATGGCGCCGGTGGCGGACAGTGCCTGCAGGATGGCCACCGAAGCGGCAGAGCTCTGGATCAGGGCGGTGAACAGGGTGCCCACCACAACGCCGACCACGGGGTTGTTAAAGCTGACCAGCATATCCGAGAACTCGGGGATGTCTGCCAGACCGGAAACGGCATCCTTCATAAAGTCCATACCGTACATCAGCACGGCAAAACCCACGAAGATGGTGCCCACGCTCTTTTTCTTGTCGCTCTTGGAGCCCATCAGCATCAGGATGCCGATCAGGGCGATGATGGGGGAGAAGTTCTCCGGCTTCATCATCTGCAGAATGAAGTTGTCATTCTCCAGACCGGACAAGCTCAGGATCCAGGCGGTGAGGGTGGTGCCGATGTTGGCACCGAAGATAACGCCGATGGTCTGGCCGAACTGCATGATGCCGGAGTTTACCAGACCTACCAGCATAACGGTAACGGCAGAAGAAGACTGCACCGCAATGGTGATGGCTGCACCCAGCAGCAGGCTGACGATGGGGTTGGCGGTTGCCTTTTTCAGCAACTGCTCCAACTTACCGCCGGCCATTTTTTCCAGATTGGTAGACATCACGTGCATACCGTACAGGAAAAATACCAGACCCAGAATCAGGCGAAGAATATCGATCTGAGACAAAATTGCCATAGAAACGCCTCCGTTTTTATGTTCTGTGACAGGGTTCGTGTGAATCGCATAATTACTTACATTCTACACGATATTTCTGAAAAAGAAAAGGGGATTTTGCAAAAAAAGCGCGGGCAATTCATTGCCAGAAAGACAAATCATATCGCGTGTTTGCCGCAGGAAGATTTTTCGGGAAACCTTGTGTTTGGATATTGCATCTTTTTGCCCTTTGTGCTTAAATGTTAATATTGTACTCAAGATATTGGCGGCGGGGCGGTGCAACACCTCTGCCGCAGAAAAGAGGTTTTGCTATGAACTATGACAAAGCTCTGATCGCCCGCAAGTTGAAGCGCTGGGAAAACTTCCTCTCCCAGTATCACCTGCCCCGGTGGGAAGAAATTCCTGACTTTGGCTTGTATATGGATCAAGTTATCACGCTGCTGACCCAGCATCTGGATTACCTCCCCCGTGAGGATCGCGGTGAGGACATCGTCACCGCCACCGCCATCAACAACTATGTGCGTCTGAAGATCATGCCTGCGCCGGAGAAAAAGCGGTATCGCCGGGTGCATCTGGCCTATCTGTTTATGATCTGCACCCTGAAGCAGACGCTGACCATCGCCCAGATCCAGAAGATCATCCCCGCGGAAATGGACGAAGAACAGGTAAAGCGGCTGTACAGCAACTATGTGGCACGCCACATCGAGGTGGGTCACCGCTTCATCGATATGGTGACCCATTGTGCCGGTCCCATTCTGGACCCCGCCAACACCGCCGAGGACGCCACGGTAGAAAACATGGTGGCCGGTATGGTGCTGCTCAGCGGTTATTATCATCTGCTGGCGGAAAAGATCATCCAGCTGAAGGATTACACCGCCGACGAGGTCATCGACGGCCAGCCCCTGCCCCCCAAACAGGCCTGATCCCCGCGCTTTTTGTGTATGGTATTATAATAAGGTATCGATATAAGGAGAAAAACTGCCATGAAAATCACCGAAGTATTGCAGAGCGGCAAGCGCTGCCTTTCTTTTGAAGTATTCCCCCCCAAGACCTCCGCAGGTTTTGACAATACGCTGGCCGCTACCGAAGCGGTGGGTGCCCTGAAGCCCGATTTTATGAGCGTCACCTACGGTGCCGGCGGCGGCACCAGCGCCTTTACGCTGGACATCACCTCCAATCTGGAGAAGAAATACGAGATCCCCGTGCTGGCACACCTGACCTGCGTCAACTCCACCCGTGAGACCGTGCACCGTCAGATGGAACTGATGCGCCAGCGCGGCATCGAGAACGTGATGGCTCTGCGCGGCGATCTGGTAGAGGGCGCACCGCCTGCCGACCAGCGCGAGTACAACTACGCCAGCCAGCTGATCCGCGAACTGGTGGAGTTCGGCGGCTTCTGCATCGGCGGCGCCTGCTATCCCGAAGGCCACCCCGAGTCCCCCTCCCTGCGAGAGGACCTGCTGCGCCTGAAGGAAAAGGTGGACGCCGGCTGCCAGTTCCTCACCACCCAGATGTTCTTCGACAACGACGTGTTCTATAACTTCCTCTATAAAGTGCGCGATATGGGCGTCACCGTGCCCGTCATCCCCGGCATTATGCCCATGACCAACGTCAAGCAGGTAAAGCGCACGCTGGAACTGGCCGGCGGCAGCCTGCCCCGTGAGTTCCGCTACATCATGGATCGCTTCGGTGATAATCCCGCCGCCTTTGCTCAGGCCGGCATCGCCTACGCCACCCAGCAGATCGTCGACCTGTATGCCAACGGCATTCAGGCTGTGCACGTGTACTCCATGAACAACCCCGACGTGGCTCGCCGCATTCAGGCTAACGTCAGCGAACTGATCAAATGAGCCTCCCCCTGCGTTGCCCCGCCCCCACCCCGCGCCGGGAGAGCATCTTCCGCTACTTGGGCTGCGGCAACGCGCCCACGCCGGAAGTAGTCGCCCTGTGCGACAGCCTGCTGCCGGAGTTCCTGCAGGGGCTGGATTGCCGCGCCTGCTTTTTGGAAGTGGATGTGACGGTGGCGGACGACCTTGTGACCCTGTCCGGCCTGCCGCCGGTGCACAGCGCCGCGCTGGCCCGCAACCTGCGTGGCTGCAGCCGCGCCATCCTCTTTGCCGCCACCATCGGCAGCGCCGCCGACCGTCTGCGGATGCAGATGCAGGTGCGCTCCCCGGCCCGTGCCGTGGTGCTGGATGCCATGGGCACCGCCGCGGTAGAGGCCTTGTGCGACAGCCTGTGCAGCGCGTGGCGGGCGGAACACGCCCCCCGGCAGCTGCGCTCCCGGTTCAGCCCCGGCTACGGCGACCTGCCGCTGGCCTTCCAGCAGGCGCTGCTGACCCTGCTGGATGCCTCCCGTCAGGCGGGCATCACCCTTACCGAGGGTCTGATGATGCTGCCCCATAAGTCGGTGTCCGCCATCGTGGGCATCGGCAGCGACGGCTGCGACGTGCCGCTGCACGACTGCGCCGCCTGCGGCAAGCGCAACTGCGCCTTTCGCCTGACTTAACTGACTCCTTGAAAGGAACGATTCCTATGGATTTCAAAACCTTACTTGCCTCCGGTCTCGTCTATCTGGACGGCGGCACCGGCACGCTGCTGCAGGCCGCCGGTCTGCAGCCCGGTGAACTGCCCGAGACTTGGAATATCCTGCACCCCGACGTGGTCACCGACCTGCACCGCGCCTATTTCCGGGCCGGCAGCAACGTGGTGTGCACCAATACCTTCGGTGCCAACTGCCTGAAGTTCGACGGCCAAGACGGCCGCTACGGTCTGGAAGAGATCGTCCGTGCCGCCGTACGCAATGCCCGCCGCGCCGCCGACGAGGCCCCCGGCCGCTATGTGGCGCTGGATCTGGGCCCCTTGGGCAAGCTGCTGCAGCCTTTGGGCGACCTGCCCTTCGAGCGTGCGGTAGAGATCTTCGCCCAAACCGTCCGCGCCGGCAAAGAGGGTGCCGATCTGGTCATCATCGAGACCATGAACGACAGCTACGAAACCAAGGCCGCCCTGCTGGCGGTCAAGGAACACTGCGACCTGCCCGTGCTGGTCAGCACCGTCTATGACGAAAGCGGCAAGCTGATGACGGGCGCCTCCCCCGAGGCTATGGTGGCCATGCTGGAAGGCATGGGTGCCGATGCCATCGGTATGAACTGCTCCCTCGGCCCCCGCCAGATGGCACCGCTGGTGTCCCGTCTGGTGCGCGCGGCCTCCGTTCCCGTGCTGGTGAAGCCCAACGCCGGCCTGCCCCGCAGCGAAAACGGAAAGACCGTCTTTGACGTCACCGCCGAAGAGTTCGGCGAAATTATGGCCGACATCGTCCGCGACGGTGCCCGTCTGGTGGGCGGCTGCTGCGGCACCACGCCGGAGCATATCCGTCTGCTGGTGGAGGCCACCCGGGACATCGCGCCCCGGCCCATCACCCCCAAGAACCGCACCGTGGTCAGTTCCTACACCCACGCCGTAGAGTTCGGCACCGCCCCCGTAATGATCGGCGAGCGCCTGAACCCCACCGGCAAAAAGCGGCTGAAAGAGGCTCTGCGCCAGCAGGATATGGACTATATCCTGTCCGAAGGCCTGCGTCAGCAGGATCAGGGTGCCTGCGTGCTGGATGTCAACGTGGGTCTGCCCGAACTGGACGAGCCTGCTGTGCTGACCCAGTGCGTCACCGCCCTGCAGGCGGTGTGCGACCTGCCCCTGCAGCTGGACACCGCCGACCCCGTGGCCATGGAGCGCGCTCTGCGCCTGTATAACGGCAAGGCTATGGTCAACTCCGTCAGCGGCAAGGAAGAAAGTATGGCCGCGGTATTCCCTCTGGTGCAGAAATACGGCGGCCTTGTGGTCTGCCTCACCTTGGACGAACAGGGCATCCCCACCACCGCAGAGGGCCGTCTGGCCATCGCCAGAAAGATCGTGGCCCGCGCCGCAGAATACGGCATCGGTGTCTGTGATCTGATCTTCGACCCCTTGGCTATGACGGTTGCCACCGATGACAATGCCGGCCGCGAGACCCTGCGCGCCGTGCAGATGATCCACGAGGAACTGGGTGCCAAGACCTCGCTGGGCATCTCCAACGTGTCCTTTGGCCTGCCCCAGCGCGAGACCCTCACCGCCGCCTTTTTGACCATGGCGCTGCAGGCGGGTCTGGATGCCGCCATCTGCAACCCCGGCTCCGAAGCCCTGCAGAACGTGTGGCACAGTTATCTGGCCCTGTCCGGCAAGGATCCCGGCTGCGCCGGTTATATCGCCCGGATGGCCGCTGCCGCCCCTGCCGCCGCTGCCGCGCCTGCGGCTGCCGACAAGGATGCCGGTGCCCGTCTGGAAGAAGCCATCGTCCGCGGCCTGTCCGGTGAAGCCGGCAAAGCCGCAGCCGAAGCCCTGCGCGATACCGAACCGCTGGCGCTGGTGCAGGCGCGCATCGTGCCCGCGCTGGATACCGTGGGCCGCGCCTTTGAAGAAAAGCGCCTGTTCCTGCCCCAGCTGCTGATGAGCGCCGAAGCCGCCAAAGCCGCCTTTGAACAGGTAAAGGCCGCCCTGCCTGCCGGCAGCGGCAACGGCCCCGCCGTGGTGCTGGCCACCGTCAAGGGCGACATCCACGACATCGGCAAGAATATCGTCAAAGTCCTGCTGGAAAATTACGGCTATCGGGTCTTTGACCTGGGCAAAGACGTGCCCCCCGCCGCCGTGGTGGAAGCCGTCACCCAAAACAACATCAAGCTGGTGGGTCTCAGCGCCCTGATGACCACCACCGTTCCTGCCATGGCCGACACCATCGCCCTGCTGCGGGAGACTGCACCCGATTGCAAGGTGGTGGTAGGCGGCGCCGTGCTGACCCAAGACTATGCCGATCAGATCGGCGCAGACCGCTATGCCCCCGGCGCCATGGACACCGTCCGCTACGCCGAAGAGATCTTGGGCAAAGCCTAAGAGAAGGAGAAATGACGATGATGACCAGAGAACAAGCGTGGGAACTGCTGACCCAATATAACACGGGCGAGTTTCATTTGAAGCACGCCATTACCTTGGAAGAAGTGATGGGCTGGTTCGCGGAAGAACTGGGCTACGGCGAAGAAAAAGAGTTTTGGCGTTTGGTGGGACTGCTGCACGATCTGGACTTCGAGCAGTATCCCGACCAGCATTGCGTCAAGAGTCAGGAGCTGATGCGCGCACACGGACTGGACGAGCGGCTCATCCGCGCCACCGCCAGCCACGGCTACGGCATCTGCGTGGACATCAAGCCCGAGCACCAGATGGAAAAGGTGCTCTTCGCCGTGGACGAGCTCACCGGCCTCATCGGTGCCGCCGCGGCTATGCGCCCCTCCAAGAGCGTCAGCGATCTGGAGGTCTCCTCCTTGAAAAAGAAGTTCAAGGATAAAAAGTTCGCCGCCGGCTGCTCCCGCGACGTGATCCGTCAGGGCGCAGAAATGCTGGGCTGGGAACTGGAAACTTTGATGGAGCGCACCATTCTGGCTATGCGCGCCGCCCCCTCGGTGGAATAATCCCCCAAAAACACATCAAACACAAAACCGCCGTTTCCCAAACGGCGGTTTTTCCCTCGCAGATGCCTCCCTCATCGAGGGAGGTGGCACGCGCAGCGTGACGGAGGGAGTTTTATCACCCCAATCCCAATCAAGAAAGGTCTGCCTATGAACACCGTCTTTCTTTCTCCCTGTGAAACCTATGCCCCCGAAGCCGTTGCCCCGGCGCTGGATGCCCTGCTGGCGCAGGTGGATCTCCGCGCGCAGGTGAAGCCCGGGATGCGCATCGGCATCAAGGCCAATCTGGTCACCGGTGCCGCCCCCGAGCAGGCGGTCACCACCCATCCCGCCCTGCTGTGCCACCTGACCCGCCGCCTGCGGGAGTGGGGCGCAGAAGTCATCATCGGTGACAGCCCCGGCGGTGTCTACACCAAGCTGTACCTTGACCGTGTCTATGCCGCCGCAGGCCTGCAGGCCTGTCAGCAGGCGGGCGCGGAACTGAACCACGATTTTTCCGTGAAAACCGCCGACTTTCCTGCCGCGGCACAGGCAAAGACCTTTGAATACACCGGCTGGCTGGATTCCTGCGACCTGCTGATCAACTTCTGCAAGCTGAAAAGCCACGGGATGATGGCCATGAGCGCGGCGGTAAAGAACCTGTTCGGCACCATCCCCGGCACCAAAAAGCCGGAGTATCACTACCGTTACCCCGACCACAGCCAGTTTGCCGATATGCTCGTCGACCTGAACCTGTACTGGAAGCCTGCGCTGCATCTGGTGGACGGCGTGGTGGCCATGGAGGGCAACGGCCCCACCCAAGGCACTCCCAAGCAGATGGGCGTGCTGCTGGCCGGCAAAAACAGCTTCACCGTCGATCGGGTGTGCGCCCATTTGCTGGGTCTGACCCCCGATCAAGTGCCCACGTTGGAGCAAAGCATCAATCGCGGCCTCTGTCCGGAAAAACTGGGTGAAATTCCGGTAAACTGCGACCTTGCGCCCTTTGTGGCCGAAAGTTTTGACCTGCCGCCCGAGCATCGGGACATCCAGTTCTACGGCGACGCCAAAACCGTCGTTGGTCGGTTGATGGGCGTGTGGGGTGTGCGCCTGCTGGCACCCCATCCCGCCTTGGGCGAGACCCCTTGTGTGGGCTGCGGCGAGTGCGCCCGTGTTTGCCCCGCCAAAGCCATCACCGTTGAAAACGGCAAGGCCCACATCCGCCGCAGCGCCTGCATCCGCTGCTTCTGCTGTCAGGAGTTTTGCCCCGTGGGCGCGATGATTTCCCGTCCGCCCCTGCTCAACCGCCTGCTGCTGGGCAAAAAGCAATCATAAAATCGCCAAAATCGATCAAAAAAAGCGCCGTTCCCATCACGGAATGGCGCTTTTGCTATGCAAAAATTGACGGTTTGCGGTGCAGTTTGTTATCTTGCGCTGAAAATGCTGCGCTGGGGGTCGTCCTTGACCTTGCAGAAAAGGCTCAGTGCCAGACCCACGGCGCTGAGTGCGGCCAAAAAGACGAAGAGGGCGCCGATGCCCATGGCATCCATCAGGCTGCCGCCCATACCCTGGAAGGCGATGACGCCTACGCACTTGGCGGCGCCGGTGAGACCGATGGCGGTGCTCATCTGCTCGCCGGGGGCCAGCAGGATGGTGATCTTCAGGGCCAGCATATTAAAGACCATGCCCACCAGCGGACGCACCAGAGAGGCGGCGATGACGGGGGGCAGGATGGGGGAGATGCCCAGACACAGCAGCACCGCGCCCAGCATGGCAAAGCAGGCCATCAGGGCAGGTCGGCTGCGCAGGCGGTCCATCATACGGCCGGAGAAGAGCAGCAGCGGGCCTTCGGTCATGGTGGCGATGAACACCACGGTGCCGCAGGCGGCAACCGACATGCCGTGCTCCATCAGCAGGGGCTGCAGATAGGTGGTGCCCACCGTCAGCACGCCGCGGAAGAGCAGCACCAGCAGCAAAAACAGCAAAAAGCCGGGGGCCTTCAGCACCTGCAGTATACTGCCGCGGTCACGCACGGTGGCAGGTGCGCCGTCGGTCTGCTTGCGGTTGACCAGCACGTCCAGCGGCACGGCCTTCAGCGCCAGTACCGTCAGCAGCAGACCCAGCGCAAAGAACCAGAAGATGGCGCCGGGCGCAATCTTTTCATAGGCCAGACCGGCCACCTGTGCCGCCACGGCATAGCCGATGGTGCCCCAGATGCGCACCGAGCCGTAGGAAAAGCGGGTCTTGGCGGCCAACTGCTCAAACAGAAGGGAAACGCTGTCCACCAGCGAAAGCATCAGACCGTTGAAGAGGAAGAGCATGGGCACACTGCGGCTGACGGCAAAGCCCACGCAGCACAGGGTGGCGGTGAGCAGCGTCAGCACGATCATCAGGCCGGGTTTGCCCACCCGGTCGTTGAGCGCGCCCATCAGCGGCTGCAGCAGAATGGAAAAAATGCTGCCGGCGATGACGATGGTAGAGGTGGCAAGGGCGCTCTGTCCCAGACCCAACAGATAGACCGAAAGGATGTTGAGGATGACGCCGTTGCCGAAATATAACCAGAAAAAACAAGCCGCATAGGCGGGATAACTGCCGTAATAGCGCGTCTTCATACTGAGCACTCCTGTTAAAAAATAAACGGGTTACAGGATACCCCATTTCCGCGAAAAATGCAAGAGGAAAATGCAAGAAAAAACAGAAAATTCACAGAAGCAGGAAAACTTTGTTATCTTGACGGAGGGGGCGGTTGCGTATAAAATGGATAATAGAGAATTCTGTGCAAAAAACGCTGTATGAAGCGGATTTTCTCCGCTTCTTCCATACAATTTCGGAAGGAAAGAAAGGACGGTGGCCGATTGAAAAAGAAACTGTGGAAAACAGGCTGGCAAGTGCTTTGTCTGCTCTGTCTGTGCGCCCTGTGCACCGTGGTGGCGCTGGCCGATGAGCCGGTGGTACAGACCCGTACCGAAGGCATCGAGGCCTTCCCCGAAAGCTACCGCCCTTATCTGCAGGCGCTGCAGGAGGCACATCCCAACTGGCGGTTCGTGGCCTTTGACACCGGCCTGACTTGGGACGAAGTGCTGGACGGCGAGACCGCCGTGGTCAGCAACAATCTGGTGCGTCTGGCCACCGCTACCTCGTGGAAGAGTCTGGCGCCCGGTTCCTTTGATTGGAAGACCAGCACCTTTGCCACCTTTGACGGCGGCCGCTATCACAGCGCGTCCCGGGAGATCGTGGCCTATTATATGGACCCCCGCAACAGCTTGGGCCAGCTGCGCTATCTGTTCCAGTTCGAGCAGCTGACCTTTGACCCCGAGACCCAGACGGAAGCCGGTGTGGAGGCCATTCTGGCCGGCACCTTTATGAGCGGCAAGGGCTTGGTGGGCGGCACGGAAGAAGCCGGCGGCCTGACCTATGCCCAAGTCTTTATGTCCATTGCAGAGGAGCTGAACGTATCCCCCTATCATCTGGCGGCACGCGTGCGGCAAGAGCAGGGCAGCGCCGGC
>JAFYMZ010000167.1 GCA_017548175.1 Clostridia bacterium
GGCGGCGTCAATGAAGATATGGAACACCAGCGCCGTCAGCAGCAACAACAGCAGCATACAACCGATAAAACCAAACTCTTCGGCGCAGGTACTGAAGATAAAGTCGGTGTGCTGGGCGGGATAGGCATCGCTTTGGATCATAGTGCCCTTCAAAAAGCCCTTGCCGGTAAGCTGGCCGTTGCCCACGGCGCGCATACTCAGCTTGCCGTGCCAGGCAAAGCGCTCGGAAGCCTCGGGATTCCACACCACAATGATGCGCAGCTTTTGGTAGTCGCTCATAATGCGCCACAGCACCGGTATCGCGGCGGCACCGGCAGCGCATACGCCGCCTACCCACCAAAGGGAAATGCCGCTGGCAAACAGCATCATCAAAAAGATCAGCGGATACATCAGGGCCACGCCCAAGTCCCGGGAAATGATATACACCGAAGCCATGGTGATCACCGCGTGGGCACCCAGCTGCAGCACCGAGCTGAGCTTGTTCAGCCGATCCTTCAGGGCGTCGATGTGACAGGCCATGGTGTAAATAAAGATGATCTTGCCCACCTCGCCGGGCTGGATGTTGATGCCGGCCACCAGCGGGATCCAACTCTTGTTTCCCGTGTCGCCGGCCACACCAAACACCGCCAGGGACAGCTGGAACATCACGTTGAAGAAAAACAGCAAGATCCACAACCGTGGGAAGCGGTCAAAGTCAAAGAGCGACAAAATCACAAAGCCCACCGCGCCGATACACATGCCCATGCCCTGCACCACGATGTGCTTGAGGGTGTTTCCGGCACTGTAAGTGGCGGTAAAGATCAGCAGCAGGCCAAAGCAGCACAGTGCCAGAGACAGCACCAGCAGCGGCCAGTCGCTCTCACGCACATAGCGCTTGACGCCTGTCCAGATTTCCTTCAGCACGGCTGTCCCTCCCTTCTGTCGCCGCATACGATTCCAATGATATTATATCACGCCTGCCCGTAGTATGCAAGAAACCCTTTGTAAACAATGCACCGCCCCGATTCGTCAAAAAAATGCGCAAAAGCACTTTCTTTCCCCGGCTGGGCGTGGTATAATAAATCAAATAAAAAGATCCCGCAAGAAAGGGGGATGCATCCCTTGAAGCAAGTCTTTGAGACCAACAGTTCCGCCGAGACCGAGGCATTAGCCAAGCAGCTGGCACCCGTGCTGGCGCAGGCACCTGCCGTGGCGCTTTACGGCGGATTGGGCGCGGGAAAGACTGCCTTTACCCGAGGCTTGGCCGCCGCCCTTGGCTGCACCATGCAGGTCAGCAGCCCCACCTATACCATCGTCAATGAATATCCCGGCGACCGCAAGGTCTGCCATTTTGATATGTACCGCCTCCCCGACGAAGATGCCCTGTGGGACATCGGTTGGGAGGATTATCTGGCCTCCGGCGCCCTGTGCGTGGTGGAATGGAGCGAGAATGTCCCCGGCGCCTTCCCGCCCGGCACGATCGAAGTACACATCGAACACACCGGAGAAACAAGCAGGAGGATCACCGTATTATGCTGATACTTGCACTGGACACCAGCGGAAAGCTGGCTTCGGTCGCCCTGCTGCGGGACGGCAAGCCTTTGGGCTGTCTGACCCGTGACTCCATGTTGGATCACAGCCGCACCCTGCTGCCTATGTGCGGCGAGCTGCTGGAGCAGCACGGTCTTTCTCTGCAGGATGTCGACCTGTTTGCCGCTGTCAGCGGCCCCGGCTCCTTTACCGGTGTGCGCATCGGCTGCGCCGCCGTCAAGGGCTATGCATGGAGCCTGAACAAACCCTGTTTGGGCGTTTCCTCCCTGTTGTCCGCCGCCTGGATGCAAGAGACCCCCGGTTTGGTCTGCGCTTCTATCCGTGCCCGACAGAACGAATCCTTTTACGCCGTCTTCCGCCGCACCGAAACCGGTGTAGAGCGTCTCACCGAGGACACCGTCACCGGCGACGACGAGATGCTGGCGGTTATGAACGGTCTGGGTTGCGAGACCCGGGTAGAAAGCGCACAGTCTGCGCTGGGCGCCGCTTATGCCGCCTATGCGGCACATCTGGCCGGAGAAACCGGCACTTGCCACGACCTGACCCCCGCCTATCTGCGGATCACGCAGGCAGAACGGGTAAGATTAGAACGACTGAAGAAAGAAGGACAAGCACAATGAAAATTGCCATCGGTAGCGACCACGGCGGTTTTTCCGTCAAGGAGATCGCAAAACCCCATCTGGAAAAGCTGGGTTATGAAGTCATCGACTTCGGCACCAACACCCCCGATTCCTGCCACTATCCCATCTATGCCGAAAAGGTCGCCCGCGCTGTGGCTTCCGGCGAAGTCGACAAGGGCATCCTCATCTGCGGCACCGGCATCGGTATGAGCATTGCCGCCAACAAGATCCCCGGCATCCGCGCCGCTGCTGTGTCCGATTGCTTTACCGCAAAGGCCACCCGTCAGCACAACGACAGCAACATCCTGTGCCTGGGCGAGCGTACCGTCGGCCCCGGCCTGGCTCTGATGCTGATGGAGACCTTCCTGTCTACCGAGTTTGAGGGCGGCCGCCATCAGACCCGTGTGGATATGATCTCCGCATTGGAAAAATAAACAACACCGTCCGTTTATTATCTGTTCAGAAAGGAGCATTCCAATGGATTGCAAGAATGTACACATTTACGATCATCCGCTGATCCTGCACAAGCTGGCCATCATCCGCCGCAAGGATACCGGCGTCAAAGAGTTCCGCGAGATGATCAGCGAAATCGCCATGCTGATGTGCTATGAGGCCACCCGCAACCTGCAGACCGAAACCGTCACCATCCAGACTCCCGTTGCCGAGGCTCAGGTACAAGTGCTGGCCGGCAAGAAACTGGCCATCGTGCCCATCCTGCGCGCAGGTCTGGGTATGGTCGACGGCATGCTGTCTTTGATCCCTTCTGCAAAGATCGGTCACATCGGTCTGTACCGCGACCCCGAAAGTCTGGAGCCTGTGGAGTATTACTGCAAACTGCCGCCCGATATTGAAGAGCGTGATGTCTTTGTGGTAGATCCCATGCTGGCCACCGGCGGCAGCGCCGTAGCTGCCATCGACTTCCTGAAGGCCCGCGGCGTCCGCAGCATCAAGATGCTGAACATCATTGCCGCACCCGAGGGCGTGGAAAAGCTGGCCAAGGCACATCCCGATGTCGAGATTTATTGCGCCGCACTGGACCAGTGCCTGAACGATCACGGCTATATCGTCCCCGGTCTGGGTGATGCCGGCGACCGTATCTTTGGCACCAAATAAAGAAACCCCTTGATTTTTCAAGAAAATGCCCGATTTCGAGCGAAATCGGGCATTCTTTTTTTATTTTCCCACGTGCTTGCCAAGCACTTCCAGTTATTTTATTTCCGCAATTTTTCCCATCCGTTCAAGTTATGTGACGAAATTTCTTCTGTCTTTTTGTTCATATTTGCCAATTTCTCTCTAAAATGCCTATAAAACCATCTATTTTTACAGTGCACACCCCTATTCCCTCGATGTCCATCACTTTTCCCAATAAAGGCCATAAGTAATTTTTATTTTACTATTACCTGTCCCCCTGTTATGATAATACCAGTGCAATTCCTATTACAATAAAAGGAGCGTTATTATGAAACTGAAAAAGCTCAATCTTGCCGCGCAGATCGGCATCGCAATGATCCTGGGCATCATCGTCGGCGCAATCCTGTGGCTGACCATGGGCTCTGCCGATGCCAACAAGTTTGCTACCGAGTACATCAAGCCTTTCGGTGACATCTTTGTCAACCTGCTGAAGTTCATCGTTGTTCCTCTGGTTCTGTTCTCCATTATGGAGGGCGTCATCTCCATGAAGGACATCACCAAGGTCGGTAAGATCGGTTGGAAGACCGTTGCTTACTTCCTGTGCACCACTGCATTTGCTTGCATCATCGGTCTGATCATCGCCAACGTGTTCAAGGGCGCATTCCCCGTTCTGGAACTGGCAGAGGGCGGCGGCTATCAGGGCAGCGGCTCTGCCAGCCTGATCGACACCATCAAGAACATCTTCCCCTCCAACATCATCGCTCCCCTGTCCAGCGCTTCCATGCTGCAGATCATCTTCATCTCCCTGATCTTCGGCTGCGGCATTCTGGTTGCAGGTGAAAAGGGTAAGATGACCGCCGATCTGGTCTCTTCTATGAACGAAGTGATCATGAAGGTCATGGGCTTCATCCTGAAGGTCTCCCCCATCGGTGTGTTCGCGCTGATGACTTGGGTCGTTGCCAATCAGGGTCCCCAGATCCTGGGCGACCTGCTGATCGTTCTGGTTGCTGCATATCTGGGTTACATCCTGCACGGTGTATTTGTTTATTCCGCTGCCGTCAAGATCGTTGCAAAGAAGAACCCCATCCAGTTCTTCAAGGCTATGATCCCCGCCATGGGCTTTGCCTTCGCTTCCACCTCCTCTGTGGCTACCCTGCCCGTTACCAAGGAGTGCTGCGATGAGCTGGGCGTTGACAGCGAAGTTTCCTCCTTCGTTCTGCCCCTGGGCGCCACCATCAACATGGACGGTACCGCCATCTACCAGTGTGTTGGTGCTGTGTTCATTGCTTCCTGTATGGGCATTGACCTGACTCTGGCTCAGATGATCACCATCGTCGTTACCGCAACGCTGGCCTCCATCGGTACTGCCGGTACCTCCGGCGCCGGTATGATCATGCTGACCATGGTTCTGGAGTCCGTCGGCATCGATCCCACCTACATCGGTCTGATCTACGGTATCGACCGTCTGTTCGATATGGGCCGTACCACTATGAACATCGTCGGCGATGCTTCCTGCGCCATTTGCGTAAACCATTGGGAACAGCAGGCCAAGAAGGCTGACGCCAAATAACGCTCTGCATTCATAAAACTACAAATCCCGCTCCGATCTCGGAGCGGGATTTTTTCGCGCAAAAATACCCGGAGCGCATATGCACTCCGGGTATCGGTGTTTTTTACAGATTGCCGTACAGCAATTCGGTATAGGTGGGCATGGGCCAGTATTCCTTGCCCAGCA
The DNA here is from genome assembly GCA_017548175.1 of Clostridia bacterium. Next base: position 5,017 of record JAFYMZ010000167.1, read on the forward strand.
GCATCTCCAGACGGTCTGCAGCGGCGCGCAGGGCCTCCATAGCGCCCGTTACCTGATGGCAGTACAGTTCTGCCTTCTTGCGGGTATTCTTCTCTGCAGCGGCCTTTTCTGCGGCCTTCTCCAACTTGCTCAGTGCCTGACGCAGCTGTGCAGAAGCAGCAGTCACATCCTTCAGCAAACCGGCTTCCAGCGTGACATCCACAGCAAGGCCGGTCTCCTTGAGCTGGTTCAGCGTCTCAGACAGGAATCGGCTATAGGAGATGACGGCAGGAACGATCTCTCTGCAGGTCATTTCCAGCATAGTGCTGGCTTCGATCTTCACCGTCTTGGCATAGCTTTCCAGCATAACCTCGTAACGGGATTCCATCTCCTTGGGGCTGAATACGCCGTGGCGCATAAACAGGTCCATATTCTTGGGCTTGATCAGCGCTTCGGCTGCCTGTACAGAATCGGGAATGTTGGGCAGGCCGCGACGCGCAGCTTCTTCACGCCACTCGTCGGAATAGTTGTTGCCGTTAAAGATGATACGGCCGTGATCGCGAATGATCTCGCGAACGATCTGGCGGCTTTCTTCCTGAATGTTATCGCTCTGCTCCAAACGGTCTGCAATGCGCTGCAGGATCTCTGCCACCATAGTATTCAGCACGATGTTGCAGTCTGCAACCGACTGAGAAGAACCGACCATACGGAACTCGAACTTCTTACCGGTAAAAGCAAAGGGACTGGTGCGGTTACGGTCAGAACCGTCGGTGGGCAATGCGGGGATGGTAGTAACGCCCATCTTCAGGTTGCCGCCCTGACGAATGACAGACTCGCCGCCGGTGCTGATCTCACGGAACACATCGGTCAGCAGGTCGCCCAGATAGACGGAAATGATGGCAGGCGGTGCCTCGTGACCGCCCAGACGGTGATCGTTGCCGGCACCGGCAATACTCATGCGCAGCAGGTCAGCATACTCATCCACAGCCCACAGCACAGCAGCAGTAAACAGCAGGAAGCGTGCATTGGCCTCGGGGGTCTTGCCGGGATCCAGCAGGCTCTTGCCGCCGTCCACATTCAAAGACCAGTTGTTGTGCTTGCCGCTGCCGTTCAGGCCGGCAAAGGGCTTTTCGTGCAGCAGGCAGACAAAATTGTTGCGCAGTGCCACCTTCTTCAGCGTCTCCATAGTCAGCTGATTCTGGTCACAGGCGATGTTGGTGGTGGCATACACGGGAGCCAGCTCGTGCTGGGCAGGCGCAGCCTCGTTGTGCTCGGTCTTGGCAGGTACGCCCAGACGCCACAGTTCCTCGTCCACCTGACGCATGAACTCCATCACGCGCTCTTTGATGTTGCCGTAATAGTGATCATCCAGTTCCTGACCCTTGGCAGGCTTGGCACCAAACAGAGTGCATCCGCACATAGACAGATCCAGACGCTTGGAGAACAGAGCCTTGTCCACCAGGAAATACTCCTGCTCGGCACCGGCCATGGGGATAACGCGCGTCACCTGCTCGACGCCCATCAGTTTGGCGACGCGAACGGCCTGCTTGCTCAGGGCCTCCATCGAACGCAGCAGCGGGGTCTTTTTGTCCAGCACCTCACCGGTGAAGGAGCAGAAGCAAGTGGGAATGTACAGGGTGTTTTCTTTTACAAAGGCAGGAGAGGTGCAGTCCCAAGCAGTATAGCCGCGCGCCTCAAAGGTACCACGCAGACCGCCGGAGGGGAAAGAGGAGGCATCGCCTTCGCCGCGCACCAGTTCCTTACCGGAAAAGCGCATATCAATGCTGCCGTCCTTCTGCGGATCGATGAAGGACTCGTGCTTTTCTGCGGTTGCACCGGTCAGAGGCTGGAACCAATGGGTATAGTGCGTTGCACCGTTGTCCATTGCCCAACGCTTGAGTCCGTTGGCAACGATATCTGCCAGAGCGGGGTCGCTCATCGGCTTGCCTTGGTCGATGATCTTCTTCAGTTGTTTATAGGTATCACCGGGGAGATATTTGCGCATTGCGCTGTCGTTAAAGACGCTGCTGCCGTACTGGGCAATCAGGGCTTCGGACCGTTCGTTCATAATACCACCTCTTGTCAAAAATCAAGCTTCTATCTTGTATTATAGAACTTTTTGGCAAAAAATCAACAGTTTCAAAAAATGATTTTCGAAAATAAAAACAAGTCGAAAACATCGAGCTTTCGACTTGTTTTATTGCTAAAATATTAAAAAATGACTTACTCCACGTCTTTCTTAACATCTTCCAGACGTTCTTCCAGCATCCAGGGATTTTCCATAATGCGGCGGAACAGGCGGAAGGATTTGGCGTAATACAAACCGTCGCAAATACGCTCGTCGGCCACGATCTTCACATTCATCATTTTGGCAACGCGCAGCTCTTTGGTGTGCTTATCCACTACAGGTTTGTATTCTTCTTTACCCATCGCAATAAACTGTCCCACAGTGCCAAAGTCATAGATGTGGTGATAGACGGCAGGGATGCCAAGCGATTTCATATGGGTAATAAATCCGCTGCAGTGGAAGGGGCTGACTTCCAGCAGAGCCTTCGGCACCATATTCCAACGATCCAACAGGCGCAGCACATTGACCACCAGCTTGATGAGAATATGAGGAACTGCGGTGATGGCAGCCATCACGTCATCCTGTCCGTTGGCGGTGTCGCCGCCCTTATTGGCGTAAATTTCCTGATACAGACGATCGCGAATCTCAAAAATGGTTTCGTGTCCGGTGAAATGCAGTTTGATATCGGTATCCACTTCAGTATCACGAAGAGACTTTTTCACCGCCATACAAATCGTAATATCATTGTTGGCATACAGGCGGCCGTTCATAACAAAGCGATTCATTGCGGGGCGCTGGGCATACAGGCGAACCATCGCAGCCACAAAGATATACAGATAATTGATGTCAATGCCCTGCTCCTGCTTTTCCTTGATATAACGATCTAAATTTTCGCAATTGATATCGTCTTCAAAGAAAACCTGTGCATCGCTGCGGCGAGGCATAAAATAAGCCATGATCCGCTCATAGGGCTTTAGACTACGCAGATAACGGGCACCGGGTCTTTTCTTAAACATAGAACCTCTCTCTTCCTACCTCTTATCGATTGCCGCGTACCATCCGGAGGATCTCCTCCAATGCGGCAGACTTCTTTTCCGGATCCTTACGGACAGGCTGCACCTTCACCGGCTGCGCAGGCTCTTCCGCGCGCAGGTTTACCAGTTTTTCCAAATAATCCAGCGCCTGATCCATCTGATGATTGATGGTCACCAGCAGATCTTGCCGACACTGCGCGTCGCCTTCCGGATGACGGCCGTTGCCCAGCACCGACAGCACCAGTGCATCATAACTGTCCCGCATCCGCTGCATCTCACGGCGCAAATATAGCAAATCTTCCTGCGCAGGCTGTGCAGCACAACTCTGCCGCGCAGTCATCACCGGATTTTCCGCCTGTTTCTGCAGCAGCGCAGTGTAGTTTCCCTGCAGTCGCTCATTCTCCGACTGTTGGAATGCCAGCGCATCCTGCAGTTCTTCCAACCGGCGCTGTCTGGCATCCAATTCGTTCTGCAGCGTAGCGCATCGGGTCTCCAGCGCCTGATTTCGCACGCACTGAGCCTCCAGTGCCGCTTCCGCCTCCTGCAGTTTGGACAGGTTGCTTCGCAGTTCTTCGCACTCCGCCTTTACGGCAGCCAGTTCTTGCTCCAGCGCCTGCGCCCGGATGCGCGCCTCCGCGCCACGGTTTTCGGCACTGTCTGCCTCTCGCCGCAGAGCGGCATTATGCTCCTGCGCCTGCATCAGTTGGGTCTTCAGCATCGCCGCATCAGACTCTGCCATCTGCAGCTGCATCCGCAGTTCCTCTTCCATCGCCTGCATCTGCTGCAATTCCGTCTCACAGAACCGCAGTTCTTCTTTTTGCTTGGCAGCAGAAGACTCAATATATGCGATTACGTCTTTTTTATGAAACCCTCCGAAAAGGGACTTTCGGAACAATTTTCCCATAGGAATTCCCCCGTTTCCACGGTTGTATATTTAATATAGTATAGCACACCTTTTGTCAAAAAGAAACATTTTTTTGCACCCCGCCCGTGCAAACCGACTCGAAAATTCATATAAAATTATGATTTACAAACAAGTGCCGATATGCTATAATGTTTTTGTTCTGCAACGAATACGCGCCCGTAGCTCAGTTGGATAGAGCGTTAGACTCCGACTCTAAAGGCCGCTGGTTCGACTCCAGTCGGGCGTACCAAGAAGCATCTGCTTGTCTCAAGCAGGTGCTTTTTTGTTACAGGGAAAACCCGGCGCAAGACTGCGCCGGGTCACGAAAGAAGGATTCCGTATGATCAACGTCCTGCAGAGCCGGACGCTCTTGCCTGTTCCACCGGCGCAAACTCCACGATGGTAATGCTGCCTTTGGTATCGTTACAAGTATAATTTGCGATGATTCCCGTGGCCATTTCGTACTCCACGTGATTTTCATCAGCCAAGTAATATTTCTCGTTGTAGCCCAAGAATACACGGGTACAGACATATTTCTTCACGCCGTCGCCGGTGTCCAGATAGGCCACGGTGCCTACCTTGCACTGTTTGATGGCGGTAAAGCCCTGATAGTTATGGTCGCCGATCAGATGTCCGGCGCCCTTTTTCATATAAATCGCGCTATCCTTGGCATCTACGATGGCGTTATTCTCCTTCGCGCTTTCGGTGCTGGCATACACCGCCACATTTACATTCACATCGGGAATGCTCCAGCGACCCACCGCACCTTTATCCACGGATTTTTTCACACACTGTGCCGCTTTATGGCCCAGCATTTCGCAATAGGTGCAAGTCGGCTCTGTCGGCTGAGGGGGTTCTTCTTTGGTCACAGTCACAGTACACTGCGCCACAATGCCAAACGCATTGGTGGCCGTAATGGTGGCAGTGCCGGCAGAAACCGCCTTCACTTCACCCTTTTTGCTGACCGTAGCAACCTTTTTATTGCTGGAAGACCACGTCACCGTCGTACCCAAATCGGCCGACTCCGGCAGCACCTTTACCGTCAGCTTTTTGCTCTTTCCTACCAACAGAGACAGTTTTTTCTGCACGTTCAGTTCTTTTGTCAGTGTCTGTACCGAAACTGCCGTTTCTGCGGTGACCGTGCTGCCGTCCCGGTTGGTGACTGTGGTCTTGATCACACAGGTACCGTTGCCAACGGCCTGCACCGCACCGGTTTCATCTACGGTGGCCACGGCGATATCACTGGAACGGTATTCCACCGTTACCGTTTCTGCTACGCCCGGTTCCAGCACAAGGTCCACAGTTCCGCTGTCTTTTTCACCGATGATCAAAGCGATGGATTCCTGCACCTGAATATGATGCGCACTGACCACCACTTCCGGGGTCTCTTCTACCGTTACCGTACACACGGCCCAAGTACTTCCGTCAACAGCCTCCACGCGGATCTCTACCACGCCCGGCTGATGCACGGTGATCAAACCGGCTTGGTCCACCGTTGCCACACGCTCGTCAGAAGAACTCCACACCACCTGCTTGGTACAGGCAGCTGCATCACTGTCCTCCATCTCTTCGGTGCACAATACTTCCATCTGCAACCGGTGCTGCTCGCCTTCGGTCAATGCAATGGATTGATCTACCGCCAGCGCCCATTCTTCATGCTCCACTTCGCCGGCTGCAGGCAACGGCGGCTCGGTATACACGGTCGGAGTTTCCTCGGGCATGCAATACACACCCACGACTGCTGCCGCAGCAATTGTGCCCAAAGCCAGCAATCCGGCCAGTGCGATCAGAATCGATTTTTTTGATTTTTTCTGCCGCCGCAGCATACAGTCTCCCCCTTTCCAGTTAATTCCAATTATCATTCAACCTTATTTATCGCATTAATGCAATTGCTTTAACTCACCAATTCACATAATACGCTATATCGATTACCATTATACACCATATTTGTTCATCTAATCCATAGACACAAGTCACAAAGCGTTGCGAATTTAACGCATTAAATTGGTCAATTGCTACAAGATTGACATCATTTTATCAATTTTCTCATTATTTCCACTTCAAAATCCGTATTTTAATTACAAAACAATCCCATTGTATTTGCTGTGCAAACACCCTTCGTATTTTCTATTGGTCATTTATCACAATCACCGTTACTGCAATTGGCACAAAATACAAAAGCACCCCAC
>JAFYMZ010000024.1 GCA_017548175.1 Clostridia bacterium
ATTGAGGTTTTCTTTTTGCCAAGGCTTTTTTACCCACCCCTGGTAGAACCAGGGGTTTTATTAAGCCTGAAGGCACCAAACAGAAAACCGGAAGGCGAAACGCCTTCCGGATTTTATTTTAGTCTTCCCAGAACAGTTCGTCCAGCGTTTTATCCAGCGCTTTGCAGATGTCGATGCACAGGCGGATGCTGGGGTTATAATCGCCCTTTTCAATGGCATTGATGGTCTGACGGGAGACCCCCACCAGCTCAGCCAATTCCTGTTGGGACAGATCTTTGGCGGCTCGGGCGGCTTTCAATCGAAGGTTCTTCATCTCAATCACGCTCCGCAAGTCCGTCGTGGATCTCACGCAGATAGACGCACAACCGCTTGATGCCAAAGGCCAGCAGGATGACCAGCATAAAGATCATCACCAGCAGGTTCAGGCTGCGGATGGTCAGCACACCGTCGACGCACATCTCGTTCCAGTTGGCCAAGGCACCCATGCCGTTGCAGGCGATGAACAGCACCAGCGTCCAGATGATGGTACGGGGCTTTTCCTTCAGGGACAGCCAGGCCTCCCGATGGATGCACAGGATCACCGACACGGCGGCGGCGATGAGGCAGCAGACCAGCGTTTCGGTCAGATGGTCAAAGGGCAACGGCATACCGCTCTGCCGCAGACCGGAAGTGAGCAGTTCCAGCACCACCAGCGCCGGAAATCCGGCGGCGAAGGACGCGTTGCGGTCGGCGCGCTGCCGCTCGTCATAGTTCCAGCGAGGCTTGCCATCCTTGCCGCGGGTCTTGGTCATCACCGTAATGATGATACCGGCAATCAGCAGACCAACAATCAGGCCGCCAGCATATGCAAGGTTTAACGTGTTATCCATTTTGATATCCTCCCTGATTCTTCGTTGTTGGCATCAGTGTAACACCCTTTTATCACAATGTCAAGTATTTTTGACAAAATTACAAGAATATTTTTCATAATGTAAAAAACGCCGCCGGAAACTCCGGCGGCGGTTTTATACGTATGTACTTACATCAGGCCTTTTTCCTTGCAGAAGGCCTTGAAATCTTCGTAATTTTCACGAAGCAACGCAGGGGTATCCAACTGATAGGGGCAGCGGGCGGCGCAGGCACCGCAATTGATACAATCCTCGATCTTCTTCATCTTTTCGATCCACTCGGAGGTGGTGTACTCCTGCCAAGGCGCGCGGCGCAGCATCAGGATCATACGCGCGGCGTTGGAGATATCAATACCCGCGGGGCAAGTAGGCTTGCAGTAGCCGCAGCCACGGCAGAAGTTGCCGGCCAGTTCTACCTTATCCTTATCGATGATGGCCTGCAAATCTTCGGTGAGGGTGACGCCCTGTTCTGCATAGGACAGGAACTCGGCCAGTTCCTCCGGCTTTTGCACGCCCCAGATGGGTACCAGATTGTCGTACTGGGTAAAGAATGCAAAAGCTGCCTTTGCGCTGGAGATCAGGCCGCCGCTCATTCCCTTCATGGCGATGAGGCCCACATTGTTCTCTTTACAGACGCGAATCAATTCCAGATCGGCCTCGGTGGACAGGTAGCACAGGGGGAACTGGACCGTGTCATACAGGCCGCTCTTGGCGGCAGCCAGCGCCACATCCAGACGGTGGGTAGTAACGCCGATAAAGCGGCACTTGCCGGCTGCACGGGCTTCCACCAGCGCGTAGTATGCACTTTCGGGGTCATTCACATCGGGCAGTTCGGGCAGGCTATGCAGCTGCCAGATGTCCACGTGATCGGTCTGCAGTTCGGACAGGCTGGTTTCCAACTCTGCCAGCGCACCGGCACGGGTGCGGTTCATGCTTTTGGTGGCGATGATGATGTTCTCGCGCACATCGTGCAGCGCATAACCGATCTTGCTTTCGCTGTCGGTATAGAACCGGGCGGTGTCAAAAAAGTTCACGCCGGCATCATAGGCCTGCCGCAGCAGGACGGCAGCGTCTTCCCGACCGATGCGCTGGATGGGCAGGGCGCCAAAGCTGTTTTCGGTCACCTGCAGGCCGGTGCGGCCCAGCGTTTTTTTCTTCATGTCTTAATCCTCCCGAATATTCTTTTCAAAGGTGGTAAGCTGGATCTCTTCGTCAAACAAATACCAGTCATTTCCATACCGCAGGCACTGAGCCAGGCCTTCCATCTTCATGTATCCCTTGTCGCCGGTCAGGGTCAAATGAAAGACCACTCCACGCAGTTCTTCGGCCTTCTTGCAGGTTTGCTGAACATAAGCCAGCATAGTGGCATCTCCGTTTTCCTGCGCCTGAACCTCTACCTTTACCTTCACATTATCGCCTACGATGTCCTTGGCTTCTGTCCGCCACAATGCCAGTTGTGTGTAATTGGTGCCGGAAGCGGAATACTCGGCGTCAAAGGTCAACTGCAGTTCGGGAGCAATACAATCACAAAGCGTTTCAAAAGTTTTGCCGTTTTCGCTATATTTGGTTTCGAAGAATGTCTGCAGCATGCCGCCGGGGGTTCCGTGTCCGCCATAAACGCTGTATATAATGCCAGCAATGGCACCTGCAATCAACACGACGCCCAGAACCGCAGCGATGATAATCTGCTTTTTCTTCTGCTCCCAAGCGCTGGGTTCTACCTTCAGTTTTTTCTTCTGTTCCATGATGATTTCCTCTTTTCAGTCCTGTTAGATTTTCACAAATAAATCCCGGGCGCTTTCTGCGCAGCGGATGGCCAGATTTTCGGACTCTGCCAAACTACTGCCCTTGACCAGGGCGTATACTTTGATTTTCGGCTCAGTGCCGGAAGGACGTACAATGACTTTTCCACCGGCCTTCAGCTGGAAACACAGCACATCGGAGCCGCTGATATGCAGAGGTTGGTCGCCTTCCGAATCACGACGGACACCGCTGCGGTAATCCAGCACCGCGCAAACCGGCTTTTCGCCGATCATTGCAGGAGGCTGCGCGCGCAGGCCCTCCATAATACGCTGCATACGCTCCATTCCATCGGCACCGGGGAACATGGCGTTGATGGTATGCTCGGCATAGTAGCCGTAGGTGTCCCACAGTTCCTGCAGGCCATCCAGCACAGTCATGCCCCGTGCCCGATACCAAGCGGCCATTTCGGTAAGCAGCAGTGCGCCCACCACGCCGTCCTTGTCGCGGGTGTGGTCGCCCATCCTATAGCCGTAGGACTCTTCATAGGCCAGCACATAATTGCCGGCGGCGGTGTCCTCCAGCTCCTTGACTTTGTCTGCCATATACTTGAACC
>JAFYMZ010000025.1 GCA_017548175.1 Clostridia bacterium
CCAGCCAGTTTGAGTACGCCGATCCCCTGAAGCGGGAGAACGAAGGCTGGGGCACAAGAGTGTTCGACTTCGCCAAAAACGAGGTGCGCAGCTTCCTGCTGTCCTCGGCGGCCTTCTGGCTGCGGGAGTACCACATGGACGGTATCCGCGTGGATGCGGTGGCCTCCATGCTGTATCTGGACTTCGGCAAAGCAGGGAAGGAGTGGCGGCCCAACGTCAACGGCGGACGGGAGAATCTGGAGGCGGTCAGCTTCCTGCAGGATCTCAACCGCACAGCCTTTATGGTGTATCCGGAGGCGCTGATGATCGCTGAGGAGTCCACTTCCTGGGCCGGTGTGACGCTGCCGCCGGAGATGGGTGGTCTGGGCTTCAACCTGAAGTGGAATATGGGCTGGATGAACGACATCTGCCACTATCTGAAGATGGACCCGTTCTTCCGCCAGCACCATCACAAGGACATCACCTTCTCGATGATGTACGCTTTTAACGAAAACTATGTGCTGCCCATCAGCCATGATGAGGTGGTGCACATGAAAGGCTCGCTGCGAGGCAAGATGCCCGGCGATGACTGGCGTGCGCTGGCCGGTGTCCGCGGGTTCTACGCCTACATGCTGGCGCATCCCGGCAAAGTGCTGACGGTGATGGGCTGCGAACTGGCGCAATGGCACGAGTGGGATTTCAAGGGCCAGCTGGACTGGTATCTGCAGGACAATCCCCAGTATGCCGCTACGCAGGAGTGCATTAAGGAGCTCAACCGCTTCTATCGCAAAAATAAACCGCTGTGGGAGAACGATCGGAACTGGGATGGCTTTGAATGGCTGGCCGCCGACGATCATACCCGCAATCTGATCGCCTTTGTCCGCCGTGACAAGGAGGGCAAGGAACTGGTGTTCCTGGTGAATTTCTCCACCGAAGCATGGGAGAATTACAAACTGGGCGTACCGCCCAAGGCGGTTTACACCGAGGTGTTCAACACCGATGAAGCCCGTTGGGGCGGCGGCGGTGTGGTCAACACCGGAGAGATCCGCCCTGTGTGGGAAAATGTCCACGGAAAAGAGTGCTCTGTGACGCTGCGGGTGCCGCCGCTTGGTGCGCTGGTACTGCAGGGTAAAGGCCGTTTGGCCAAAGCAAAGAAAACAAATGGAGGAAAGAGGAAATGAAGAAAGAATGTGTAGCCATGCTGCTGGCCGGCGGTCAGGGCAGCCGTCTGTATGTGCTGACCGGCGACATGGCAAAGCCTGCTGTTCCCTTTGGCGGAAAGTTCCGCATCATCGACTTCCCCCTGTCCAACTGCACCAACTCCGGTATCGACACCGTGGGTGTGCTGACCCAGTACCGTCCGCTGGAGCTCAACAGCTACATCGGCAACGGTCAGCCCTGGGAGCTGGACCGTATGAATGGCGGCGTCCATATCCTGCCCCCTTACCAGAGCGCTACCGGCGCCAGCTGGTATAAGGGCACGGCCAACGCCATTTATCAGAACATCGGTTTCGTGGACATGTACGACCCCGAGTATGTGGTGGTGCTGTCCGGCGACCATATCTACAAGATGGACTATTCCGACATGCTGCGCCGTCACAAGGAGGCGGAGGCTGACTGCACCATCGCCGTGATGGAAGTGCCTTGGGATGAGGCTTCCCGTTTCGGTATCATGAATGTGGACAGCACGGATACCATCGTGGAGTTTGAGGAAAAGCCCAAGAATCCCAAGAGCAATCTGGCTTCCATGGGTATCTACGTCTTCTCCTGGCAGAAGATGCGTGCTTACCTCATCGCCGATGAAAACGACGAAAACTCCAGCAACGACTTCGGTAAGAACATCATTCCCAACATGCTGGCTGCCGGCGAGAAGATGGTGGCCTACCGTTTCGAAGGCTACTGGAAGGATGTCGGTACGCTGGACTCCCTGTGGGATGCCAACATGGATATGCTCTCTCCCGGCAGCGGCTTGAACCTGCTGGATAAGGATTGGCCCATCTACGGCCGCACGCCTTCCTGCCCGCCTGCCTATGTGGGTGCGACTTCCGACGTGGGCAACAGCGCCATCGCCAAGGGCTGCGTCATCGAAGGCGAAGTGAAGAACTCTGTCCTTTCCGTGGGTGTCACGGTGGAGGAAGGCGCACAGGTCAGCTACAGCGTGCTGATGCCCGGCGCTGTGGTAAAGGCCGGCGCTGTGGTGCAGTACGCCATTCTGGGCGAGAACGCCGTGGTAGCCAAGGGCGCCAAGGTTGGCGCAGCACCCGAAACGGCGGAAGATCCCGCTGCATGGGGTATCACCGTTCTCGGTCCCAATACCAAGCTGGCTGAAAATGAAGTGGTCGGCGCCAAGACTATGCTGGACAAGACGCATCAGGGGGTGTAAGCATGAAAGGAATGCACGGAATTATCTTCTCTTACGAGAAAAAGACGGGCCTGCGGGAACTGATCGAGCACCGCATTCACGGCTCTGTGCCTATCGGCGGTGATTACCGCGTGGTGGACTTCATGCTCAGCAATATGGTCAATGCCGGTGTGCAGGACGTGGGTATCATCATGCAGGGCAAGTGCCAGAGCATGCTGGACCATCTGGGCAACGGCAAGAGCTGGGATCTGAGCCGCAAGCACGGCGGTTTGACGCTGCTGCCTGCCTTTGCCTATGCGGAGAACCGCGGCGGCGTTGGCAAGTTCCGCGGCAAGGTGGAGGCTCTGGCCTGCGTGCTGGACTATCTGGTGGAAGATGTGCGGCAGGACTATGTGGTGCTGGCCGACAGTGATCTGGTGATCAACATTCCGCTGGACGATGTGCTGCGCGACCACATGGAGTCCGGCGCAGACGTGACGTGCGTCTGCACCTCCGTACTGGGCGAGAGCAACGATACATATTTCAAATTGGATGATACCGGCCGCATTGTGGACACGACCTACGATGTCTACGCGCCGGAGGGCTATCGCAGCCTGAATCTGTACGTGCTGGCCACCGATCTGCTGATCCGTCTGGTGCGCGACTGCATGGCGCATAACCAGTACAGCTTCCGTCACAATATTCTGCAGGAAATGGGCAGCAAGCTGCTGCTGCGCGGCTATGTGTGGGATGGCTATGCCGCCCGCATCAGCACGGTGCAGAACTATTATGAGCGCAGCATGGAACTGCTGCGCGGCGA
>JAFYMZ010000168.1 GCA_017548175.1 Clostridia bacterium
ATCATGTATACATCGGCCGATATGTCAGACACGCCCGCATAGGTGGAAATACTGTCGCCGAGAATGGACAGCGTCTTGCCGGCAAAGGGGTTTTCGGCAGAAGATCCGGCCGTGGCGCCCAACGGCACAGCGCTGACCGACAAGATCTCCCCGGCCGCGGCCAGCACGGGCTGGGGCGTGCTGCCCAGCAGCATCAGCAGCGCCAGCGCGGCGGACAGGATCTGTTTTTTCCAAGTGGTTCTTCTTTGCAGCATACAAACACCCCACGGTATCGGATCGCCTTGCGGCGGCTTTCACTTTCTTATACTGTCATCATACCCCTTGCCGCACGGCCTGTCAACGGCAGAGCGCAGGCAACAAAAACTCCCCGTTCCGGTGCGGAACGGGGAGTTGGATGTTTATTTGTGATGCCTTACAGGACCTTGGACAGGAACTCCTGCAGGCGGGGGTTTTCGGGATGCTCGAAGAAGGTCTTGGGATCGGTATCCACCAGGATCTTACCGGCTTCCATAAAGATCACGCGGGTGGCCACTTCCTTGGCAAAGCCCATTTCGTGGGTCACAACCACCAGGGTCATACCCTCTTTGGCCAGACTCTGCATAACATCCAGTACCTCGCCGACCATTTCGGGGTCCAGTGCGGAGGTAGGCTCGTCAAACAGCATCACTTCGGGCTGCATGGCCAGCGCACGCACGATGGCGATACGCTGCTTCTGTCCGCCGGACAGCTGGGCGGGATAGTTGTCGGCACGGTCGCCCAGACCGACACGGTCCAGCAGCTGCTGGGCCTTCTGCACGGCATCGGCTTTGTTGACGCCCTTGGTCAGCATCGGTGCCATGGTCATATTTTCCATAATGGTCTTATGGGGGAACAGGTTAAAGTGCTGGAACACCATACCCATCTTCTGGCGGTGCAGGTTGATGTTGACCTTTTTGTCGGCAATGTCCACGCCGTCAAACAAGATCTGACCGGAAGAAGGCACTTCCAGCAGGTTCAGGGAGCGCAGCATGGTGCTCTTGCCGCTGCCGGAGGGGCCGACGATGACCACTACCTCGCCCTTTTTGATGTCCAGATTGCAGTCGTCCAGTGCAACGACGCCGTTTTTGAACTTTTTGGTCAGGTTCTTGACCTGAATCAGGTTATCGCTGGTCGCCACGGCGCATTCTCCTTTCCAGCATCTCGATGAGCTTGCTTGCGGGGTAGTTGATGGCAAAATAAATCATTGCTACCATCACGTAGGGTCCAATGGTGATCAGGGTGTTGCTGGCCACCTGCTTGGCGCCGAACATCAGCTCGGTCATACCCATGGTAGAGCAGATGGAGCTTTCCTTGACCATGGTCACCAGCTCGTTGGCCAGTGCGGGCAGGATGTTCTTGATGGCCTGGGGCAGCACCACGTGCTGCATGGTCTGCCACTGGGTCATACCCAAGCTGCGGGCAGCCTCGGTCTGGCCCTTATCCACCGCCAGAATACCGGCGCGGAAGATCTCGGCAACGTATGCGGAGCTGTTCAGTGCCAGCGCCACAACGCCGGGAATGAACATGGCGATGTTGACAAAGCCAAAAATGTAGATGCTGGGGATCTTGATGGCATAAAACACGCCGAAGTATACCAGCGACAGCTGCACCAGCAGGGGGGTGGAGCGGAAGACCGCGATGTAAGCGCCGGATACGCACCGCAGAATGCGGCTCTTGCTGAGGCGCATCAGCGCCAGGATCAGTGCGGGGATGACGGCCAGCAGCACGCCCACCACACTGAGCAGCAGGGTATATTCTACGCCGCGGATAAAGTAAAAGGCGTATTTCGGCAAAAAGGAAAAGTTAAAAAAGCCGGTGGGGTCACTGGACAACCCCTGCAGCCAGTTGATCAGCCAGTCCATTGGGGACAGCTCCTTTCAAGAGAAAATCACACCCGGAAAACCGGGACAAAGCGATCGCACGGGTCACAACCTCGTGCGATCGCTTTGTATTATATTCGTTATTTCAGACGAATCGAAATGAATTAGAACAGGGACTTGTCGCCCAGTTCGTCGGCCAGCTCGTACCAAGTGCCGATCTTGTTGCCGTCAACAGCTTCCTTGATGGCAGCGTTGATGTCGCTCAGCAGACCCTTGGGGTCGTCCTTCTGGACCCAGACATGGAAGGGAGCAGCGGAATCGCCCAGGCTGACAGCCTCCACGATAGCCAGCTTGTCGTTGGCAGCGGCATACTTCTTGGCAACGGCGCCGTCCAGCACGACAGCGTCGACCTTGTCATAGATGACCTCGTTGATCAGGTCGGTAACGGAAGCCAGAGCCTTGCTCTGTGCGCCGGTCATCACGTCGGTGACGATGTCCAGCTTGGTGGTACCGGACTGTGCGCCCACGGTCTTGCCGGAGAAGTCAGCCATGGTGGTGTACTTACTGACGTTTTCCTTCTTGACCACGATCATAGCGGGCAGGTCGGTGTAGTAGGGATCGGAGGGGGTTGCGCCCTTCTCGCGCTCGCCGTCCTTCTCCATTGCAGCGACGACAAAGTCGATCTCGCCCTTGCCCAGTGCGGTGATCAGGTTGTCAAAGCTCATATTGACGACCTTCAGTTCCTTACCCATCTTCTTGGCGATGGCCTTGGCCATTGCGATGTCGATGCCGTAGTAGGAATCGTTGCTGCCGGGATTTTCCTGCACGATCTCAGCGTACTTGTCGGACAGGTCGCTGTTCAGCGCCATGCTCTCGAAGGGAGGATAGTCGGCGGAAGTACCCAGAACGATGACGTTATCTTTCTTTTCGCCACCGCCGGTGCAGCCGGCCATCAGGGCAAACATGGTAGCCAGAGCCAGAACCAGTGCCATCAGCTTTACATATTTCTTCATAATATTCGCCTCACAGTTCTTAAGTTGAATGATAAGCATAATTATACCAACTCGTCCATATTTATGCAACGGACATTGTGCACAAATTCTGCCCGTTTATTTTTCGCTCTCTGTGCATAAGGGATAAAAAATCCCCATCCGGATCACCGAACGGGGCATTCTTTAAAGAATTTGTCAGGACAGAATATTCATTTCCGAATGAATATATGCAATAATCAGGTCCGCGGCCTTGCTATAGGCCACCACACCGTCGGGCTGACCGGTGCCTTTGATATAGGTATCGTTGACCCAAGTGCCCAAATCTTCCAGCCAACCCTCGTACCGGTTCCAGTGCGCAGTCACCGACTGCAGGTCAAACTTCGCTTCGTCGCACAGGGTCTCTCGATACTGCATGGCCAGCTCCGGGTCGGTGCGATAGCAGGCGTTCCACACATACAGCCACGCGTGATGCAGGCCGGAATAGCGCAGGCGCGCATCGTCGCTTTCCACGCAGGCCAAAAAGGCGGCGAAGTTGGCTTCGTTCTCGTTGCCCACTCGTCGGGAATGCGCCGATTCGTGGGCGATGGTAAAGGGCTGCTGCACGGTGGGATTGTTGCCGCTGACCACGCATTCGCCCGTCCAGGGGAAGAAAAAGCCGGTGATGCCCCAATAGGACATGGGCACGCTGAGCAGCAGCGATTCCTTAGGTGCCACCGGACTGACGGCGGCAAGGGCGGGAATGCGGTCATCCAACCGGTCGTAGGCAGCCATTACGGCGGCGGCTTGCACATCGAAGGCTCCGTAGTCGCAGTTACCCGTTTCGTCCCGAGGCACGACAGGCGCCACTGCGTTGATCTCCCGCGCCAGCACCTCCAGCGTGCGGGTCATTTGCCGGGTGGTATAGCCACCGGTGGGCAAGTCCAGCGTGTCGGCCAGATCGAGGCCGGTGTACTGCACGCCAAAGGCCGCCATAAAGAGCAGGCAAATGGCACCGCACAGCGCCAGACTGCGGCTCAGCCACAGAAGAAAGCTCCGCCAACCGCCGCGCACGGCGGCAGCGATCAGGCCCAGCGGCACACCCGTCACCACCAGAATGAGCAGCCACTCGCCCACAGGACGGCGGCTGAAGGAAAACAGGCGGCTCAGCAGGCCGCTGAGCCGCGCGGCAAAGGCACGCACGCCGTCACCGGCGGCGGTGTCGCACAGCAGCCGCAGAATGCCGGCCAGCAGCAGGCAGGCTGCGCCCACCGCCAGCCAAAAAA
>JAFYMZ010000169.1 GCA_017548175.1 Clostridia bacterium
GGCAAGGTGAAGGAAGACTGGCAGACCGACGATATGCAGGCCATTCTGGCCGACCCCTCCATCGAGGCCGTGGCCGAGGTGATGGGCGGCCTGCACCCCGCTTACGAGTACCTGTCCGCCGCACTGAAGGCCGGCAAGCACGTGGTCACCGCCAACAAGCAGCTGGTGGCCACCTACGGCGTGGAACTGCAGCAGCTGGCACTGGAACAGGGCGTTGCGTTCCTGTTCAGCCCCGCTTGCGGCGGCGGCATCCCCTTCCTGCACAATCTGGCACTGGCCGCACAGACCGACCGTGTCACCGAAGTCGGCGGCATCCTCAACGGAACCACCAACTACATGCTGGACGCAATGCAGCGTCGCGGCTGGGGCTATGACGAGGCACTGAAAAATGCACAGGAACTGGGCTATGCCGAAGCCATCCCCGATGCCGACGTGGGCGGTATGGATGCCGCCGCCAAGATCCGCTTGGCCTGCGGCGTTGCCTTTGATCTGCTGCCCGAACTGGACGGCATGTGCGTCGAAGGCATCACCAGCTTTACCGCTGACGATGTGGCTCATCTGCAGAGCAAAGGTCTGGCCTGCAAGCTGATCGCCAAGGGCGGCCGGCAGGACAGCGGCGTATACGCCTATGTAGAACCCACCATCTTTGCCCAGAGCACCGCCGAGGCCGCACTGCCCGACAACTACAATCTGGTGAAATATCTGGCCGACAACGCCTGTGATATGACCTACTCCGGTCAGGGCGCCGGCCGTTACCCCACCGCTTCCGCCGTGGTCCGCGATCTGCAGGACATCCTCTGCGGCAGAAAGCTGATGTTCCCCGCCGATCTGCAGCGGGGCAAAGCCGATCCCCAGGCTTGCAGCCATCCCTACTATGTCCGCCTCCCCGCCGCTTTCGCCGACAGACTCCCGGCCGAAAGCAAAGCGCAGGACGGCGACATTGTCCGCATCATCACCGCACCCATGACCGTGGGTGATATGCACGCACTGGCCGCCGCCCTCCGTCAGGAAGGCGCACCGGTATTTTTCGCAGGAATCGAGGCATAAACATATGAGTAAAGTTTGTAAGTTCGGCGGCTCCTCTCTGGCAGACGCCAATCAATACCGCAAGATCAAGGCCATCATCGAGTCCGATGCTGACCGCAACGTGGTGGTGGTCTCCGCCGCCGGCAAGCGTTCTTCCGACGACCACAAGATCACCGACCTGCTGTATCTGTGCCACGCCCATCTGACTTATGGCGTGCCCTGCAGCGACATTCTGAACACCGTCCGCGACCGTTACTGCCAGATCCGCGACGAACTGGGTCTGTCCTGTGACATCGAAGGCGAGTTCGCCAAACTGGAAGCCCGCCTGAACAAAAACTTCTCTGTGGATGAACTGGTCAGCCGCGGCGAATACTTCAGCGGCCTGCTGATGGCCGAATATCTGGGTTTCGCTTTCCTGGATGCCGCCAAATGTGTATTCTTCACCATGGACGGTCAGGTGGATCTGGAGCGCACCTACGCCGCCATCCGCGGTGCCGCCGCACTGGGTCGTGGTCTGGTCATCCCCGGTTTCTACGGCAGCCTGCCCAACGGCAAGGTCAAGGTAATGTCCCGTGGCGGCTCCGACATCAGCGGCGCACTGGCTGCCGCTGCCGTAGGCGCCTCTGTCTATGAAAACTGGACCGACGTTTCCGGCATTCTGATGGCCGACCCCCGCATCGTCAAGAACCCCAACCCCATCCATCAGGTCACCTATCAGGAGCTGCGCGAACTGGCATTTATGGGTGCCTCCGTCCTGCACGAAGAGTCCATCCAGCCCGTCAAGGATGCAGGCATCCCCCTGAACATCCGCAACACCAATGCACCGCAGGATCCCGGCACGATGATCCTCTCGCAGTTTGAGGAAAGCGCCGAAGAAACCAGCCGCTTCATCACCGGTATCGCCGGCCGCCGCGACTTTTCCGTCATCACCATCCACAAGCGCAACATTGCCGCCCACGTGGATGTCCTGCGCCGGGCACTGAAGATCTTCGACACCTATAAGGTGCCCATCGAGCAGATCTCCATGGGTCTGGACAGCTTCAGCCTGATCTGCAGTTCCTCCACCTTTGCCGACTATCAGTTCGACATCCTCAGCGACCTGAACCGCGACTGCAAGATGGACGGCGACGTGGATATCACCGAAGGTCTGTCCCTCATCGCCTCCGTCGGCCGCAAGATGTCCTCCCGTCCCGGCACCTCCGCAAAACTGTTTGCCGCACTGGGCGACAACAACATCAACATCCGTACCATCTTCCAGAGCAGCGATGAGATCAGCATTCTGGTCGGTGTGGACAACAAGGACTTTGAAGAAGCCATCCGAGTCCTGTACCAAGAGTTCGTAGGCTAAGAAAGGAGCCATTTCTTATGAAGAAATATAACGTAGCCATTCTGGGCGCCACCGGTGCCGTCGGCCGTGAAATGCTGAAGATTCTGGAAGAGCGTGACTTCCCCGTTGCCAAGCTGCTGCCGCTGGCTTCTGCCCGCAGCGCAGGCGGTACCGTCCCCTTCCGCGGCGAAGAGATCGTGGTGCAGGAAGCCACCGCCGAAGCATTTGAGGGTATGGACATCGTTCTGGGTGCCGTTGGCAGCAAGTTCTCCCGCGCCTTTGCCCCCGACATCGTCAAGGCCGGCGCCGTCTTCATTGACAACTCCTCTGCCTTCCGTATGGACCCCACCGTGCCTCTGGTGGTTCCCGAGATCAATCCCGAGGACGCCTTCAAGCATAACGGCATCATCGCCAACCCCAACTGCTCCACCATCATCACCGCCGTGGCCGTCAACGCCCTGAACAGCATCTCTCCCATCGAGAGCATGGTGGCCTGCACCTATCAGGCCGTGTCCGGTGCCGGTCAGCCCGGTGTCGTGGAACTGGATGAGCAGCTGGATGCGCTGGCCACCGGCAAGCCCATCGAGCCCAAGGTCTTCCCCTGCCAGATCGCCTGCAACGTGGTGCCCAACATCGGTGCCCGCGTGGATAACGACTACACCGACGAGGAAATGAAACTGCAGAACGAAGGCCGCAAGATCATGCACCTGCCCGAACTGAAGGTCAGCTGCACCTGTGTCCGCGTGCCCGTCATGCGCTCTCACTCCATCTCCGTGGTGGTTCGCACCGCTGAGCCCATCAGCGTGGCCGATGCCGAGGCCGTCATTGCCAAGGCCCCCGGCTGTAAGCTGATCAAGGACCTGAACGGCCGCGACTACCCCACTCCTCTGGATACCACCGACCAGGATCTGGTCTATGTGGGCCGCATCCGCAAGGATCTGATCTGCGACAAGGGCCTGAACATCTGGTGCTGCGGTGACCAGGTGCGCAAGGGCGCCGCCACCAACGCCGTCCAGATCGCCCTGCTGCTGGCCGAAAAAGGCGTATAATTCCATCCATACATCGACCCGGGTGAACACTTCACCCGGGTCTTTCTTTGTCTGCGCCCTGTTGCAACTTCTTTGCTGCCGTGCTATAATCATTTCAACAACATTTCCTCCGAGA
>JAFYMZ010000170.1 GCA_017548175.1 Clostridia bacterium
ATCTGATTTTCCTGATTGGGGTCATATTCAAACATCTTGATGCCTTCCTTCCATGGAAGTATTTTTCGATTTACAATTTTATCTTATGCAAACATTTTGAACAGGTCATGCTAAAAAAAGAAACAATTTGTAAATACAACCGCGCTATGCATTACATTATATATATTGTATCGGAATTTTGCAAAAGAAAAAGCGCCCGCAGGCGCTTTTTTCAGCAGGTCACAGATCCAGTTTCGCACCGCAGCCGGGGCAATGCTTTCCGCCCCACATACGGCCCAAGTGGCGGCCGCATTCGGGACAGGTCCAGAATAGCAGATGGAGCGTCAGCATCACAACACCGACCGCCGCGGCCAAGGCCAAAAACCAGCCGCTGCCCGTGCCCTCGCACAGGAGCAGGAACAGCACAAACAACACCGTCAGCACGCGGACAATCCCGCGGGTCTTTTTCAGGGACATACGCCGCCTCCTTTCATCCATCGCCCAGATACACATTATATATTATATATAGTATAGCAAAAAACCGCCCGGGGCGCAAGCCTCGGGCGGTTTGGGTTGATTACGGGTTAGCCAAGCTGTACTTCGGCGGCTTCCTCGGGGAGGAAGTAGCCCTTCATATCATACTTGTTATAGCCGGAGAAATCGGACAGGGCGCGCTCACCCAGAAAATAGGTGCGGATGAAGCGCTTGCCGTCGACACAGGTCCAGTTTTCCTTATCCCAAGTGAGATAACCGTCTTCGTCGGTCTTCTTGTCGGAGAGGACCAGATACACCTGACGGTTGTGGTTGGCCATCAGATCGATGAGTTCTGCGGTGGACAGGTCTTTTTCCACCTTTTCGATGATGTCGATAACTTTCATCGCACACCTCAACTGACGTAACCGGCCTTGCGCAGGATCTCCAGCGCCTTGGCGTGGTTGGCTTCGCTCATCATCACCAGAGGACCGGTGCAGCCCATGCCGGTTTCGGCATAGATGCCCTCTTTCCACAGGGCCTTGGCGGCATCTTCCAGATCCATGACCTCGATGCCGGGGATGCTGGCGGTGCAGGGCTCTGCGGGAGGAGCCTTGACCTCTTCCACGGCTTCTGCAGGCTTGTTGGCAGCCTTACGGGCGGCCAGCAGTGCTTCCAGACCGGCCTTTTCGGCAGCAGCGAACTCCTTCTCTGCCACGGCAAAGACCTTGCCGCGCACCATCTGGGCGGCATACTCCAGTGCGTTGGCGATCAGAGGAGCACCGGAAGCGCGGGAGATGATGTGGATCAGCTTATTGTAGCCCTTGCCGATACCGGGGCCGTAGCCGTAGCCGCTGGCTTCGAAGCTGCCGCCGGTGGTATAAGCGCTGAGCATCTTGATGAGCACGTTGCCGGTGAGGGAGTCACAGACCAGAACATCGGGAGTACCCTGCAGCACATCGTTGCCGCGCATCACTGCGCCGCCGTCTGCACGAGCGGAGGTTGCCCAAGTGAACTGGTAGCCCTGCTCCTTCAGCTGGTTCAGTGCCATTTCGGTCTGACGGGCGCCGTCTACGTTCAGGATGCCCACGGTGGGATCCTTGATGCCGGCGGCCTTGGCCGTGATGATACCGTAAATGGCGTTCTTGATCATACCCTCGATGCGGTCGGCGCTGGAGGTGCCGGTGGTGGTTGCCACGAACATCTCACGGCCCTTGGCAGGGGTGATGACACGACCCACGGTGGACACACCGATGGGGAAGGGGAAATGCATGGTGACAGCGCCGTCAACTTCGCCGGACTCCACCATTTCTTCCATCTTCTTATGGCCTTCGTCTTCGTCAGCCACCTTGACGGTGGTGACGCCTTCTGCCTCCAGCGTGCCGATGTAGTACACATCCACGCCGCGGGCAGCGGCCATCTTGGCAGCAGCCATGGCGTTTTCTTCGCCGTGCTCACTGCCCATACCGGTCAGGGCGATCTTGGGCTTTACGCCGAAAGAACCGCTTTCCAGACCTTCGGCCATCTCAAGGAAGGCCTTTGCAATGGTTTTTTCCAGATTCTTCATGGGTGCACCGCCTTATTCGGCCTGTGCCAGCAGAGCGGCAGCAAACTCCTTCATAGCCTTGGCGATCATGCCCTTGACCTCTTCTTCGCTGACGCCGGCTTCTGCCTTGGGAGCGCCGCTGTTGGTCTGCAGCACGAAAGAAACACCGTCGAACAGGTTGGTCATACGGCCCAGGAACAGAGAGCCCTTACCGATGATCATCACGCGGTTTGCCTTGCCGCCCATAATATCCTCACGAGCAAAGCCCAGATAAGGCACGCCGGAAGGAATATGACCCTGAGTGGGAGCCCAGCCCATCTCGCCGAACTTCTCGCCGAAGGTAGCCAGGTCAGCACGGCCCAGCTCGCCACGCTTAACAGCCAGAGCAGCGATCATCTTGTAGTTAGCAGCGGGGACGTCGCCAGCGCCAGCGGGCTTGGTGATGTCGGGGTTCTGCATCTCGGAGAAGTACTTGTCGATGTCAGTAACCTTCATGCCGTTGCGATCCAGGGAATCGGTAACCAGGCTGGAGATAACAGCCTGAGGAGCGGAACCGGTACCGACAGTGTGACGGCCAACGATGTTCAGGTTGAACTCGGGGGAGACACCGTCATCAGCGGTGATAACGCAAGCGAAGCCACCGATCATGTCTTCCATGATGGGCAGACCCTTCTTGACGTGGTCCTTGCCGTTCATACCCAGCTTAGCGGTGCAGCCGCCGGCGGTGACGACGACGGTCTTGTAAGCACCGGCCTCGACCAGAGCAGCAGCCTCGACCAGAGCGTGAGCGGGGCCTGCGCAGAAGCCACGGGCATCGCTACCGGTAGCGTTCATCAGACCGCAGATCTCAGCGGTAGCCTTGGCGAAG
>JAFYMZ010000171.1 GCA_017548175.1 Clostridia bacterium
CCCTTGGCAGCGCGCACCATACGGTTGGTCTTGGTTGCGATGAGGCTCTGGTGGTTGATGGTCAGCAGCAGCATGGTCTCGATGAGCTGAGCCTGGATCACAGGACCGCGCACGGTAACGATGGGCTCACCGGGGAACACGGGCGTACCCTCTGCGATACACCAGACATCGCAGCTGAACTTGAAGTTTTCCAGATACTCCAGAAATGCTTCGCAGAAGCAGCCCTTGCTGCGCAGATATTCCACGTCCTCTTTGGTAAAGGTCAGATCACGCAGATATTCCACCAGCTGCTCGACACCGGCCAAAATGGCATAGCCGCCGCCATCGGGCACCTTGCGGTAGAACATATCAAAATACGCGATGGTATCGCCCATTCCGTTTTCCAGATAACCGTTTGCCATGGTGAACTCATAAAAGTCCGCAAGCATGGTAAGATTTCGTTTCATATCGATCCTCTTTCCCCGGCCGCGCCGGTGATGTTCGCAGGCCTCATATCCGCAGACCCACCCACTATAATGGTTTCATTATAACACAGTTAAAAAAAAGCGCAAGGGGTGTGTAAACCGATCTGTAAAGTTTTTGCGCGGATTTATGCAGATTCCGGCAATCCATTCCGTTTGTGCACCCTGCCCAAGCCCCGGACCGCCCTTGCCCGCAATTCCTCGCGCCAGTGTCTGTGCGGCACACAAAGACAAGTTTTCGTCCTTTGCAAACAAACAGATGCAAAGTTTTCTGCAAAAAAACACCAAAAAAGTGCAGTATCGATAGACAAATCCGGGGTTTTCTGTTAATATATAAGGTAATTATCTTATTGATTCGGAGGATTCCTCTTATGTTATTTTGCAGCACCCGTGATAAAGACGCACGTGTCACCGCTTCTCAGGCGATCCTGAGCGGTCTGGCCCCCGACGGCGGCCTGTATCTTCCCTGCGAACTGCCCCAGTTTACCGAGCAGCAGATCGACCGGATGAAGAAGATGGACTACCGTCAGACCGCGCTGACCGTGCTGCAGGCATTCCTGCCCGACTATACCGCAGAAGAACTGGAAGATGCCATCGGCAAGGCCTACGGCAGCAACTTCTCCTCCAGCCAGATCGCACCCCTGACCTCCGTCAAGGGCAATATGTGGTCTCTAGAACTGTACCACGGCCCCACCTGCGCCTTCAAGGACTTCGCGCTGCAGATGCTGCCCCACCTGATGGCCGGTGCCATGAAGAAGCACGCCGACGGCAAGACCATCGCCATTCTGGTGGCCACCTCCGGTGACACCGGCAAGGCCGCACTGGAAGGCTTCGCCAACGTCCCCGGCACCAAGATCTGCGTTTTCTACCCCCACGGCGGCACCAGCGAGATCCAGCGCCTGCAGATGGCCACCCAGCAGGGTGACAACGTCAACGTGCTGGCCGTCAAGGGCAACTTTGACGATGCCCAGAGCGGTGTCAAGGCCATCTTCACCGATGCCGAGCTGGCCGAAAAACTGGCCGAACACGGCGTGTCCCTGTCCAGCGCCAACTCCATCAACTGGGGTCGTCTGGCTCCCCAGATCGCCTACTACTTCTGGGCCTACTCCCGCCTGCTGCGCTCCGGCCGCATCTGCGTGGGTGACCCCGTCAACTTCTGCGTACCCACCGGCAACTTCGGCAACATTCTGGCCGGTTACTTTGCCAAGAAGTGCGGCCTGCCCATCGATAAACTGATCTGCGCTTCCAACCAGAACAATGTTCTGACCCAGTTCTTCAACACCGGTGAGTATGACCGCAACCGTCCCTTCCATCTCACCGCCTCTCCCTCCATGGACATCCTCATCTCCTCCAATCTGGAGCGTCTGCTCTTCCTGCTGACCGACGGTGACGATGCCCAGGTCCGCCAGTGGATGGAAAGCCTGAAAACTACCGGCAAGTACAACATCGGCGAAGCCTATCTGGAGAAACTGCGTGCCGAAGGCTTCCGCGGCTACTGCGCCGACGATCAGCGCACCGCCCGCGAGATCGGCGACACCCTGTATCAGGACAGCTATCTGGCCGATCCTCATACCGCCGTCGCCATCAACTGCACCAAGCAGTACACCGCCGGCACCGGCGACAAGACCCCCACCGTCGTGGTGTCCACCGCCTCCCCCTTCAAGTTCGCACCCGCAATGCTGCCCGCCATCGAGGTAGACATGGATGCCAACGAGTTCCAGATGCTGGAGGCACTGGAACTGATCACCGGTAAAAAAGCGCCTGCCCAGCTGGCAAATCTGCAGAAGCAGCAGGTACGCTTTGACACCGTCATTGAAAAAGACGATATGAAGCAGCAGGTAGAAAGCTGGCTGTGCCGCTAACCTGAGGCTCTTCTCACACCCCAACGAAGAAAGGGATATTCTTATGAAACATGTTGTATTTCTGGCCGACGGTATGGCTGACCAGCCGGTCCCCGAACTGAACGGAAAGACCCCGCTGGAAGTTGCCCGTCACCCCAATATGGACCGCATCGCCCGCTACGGCCGCTTTGGCACCGCACGTACGGTGCCCGAGCATATGCCTGCCGGCAGCGATACCGCCAACCTGTCCGTCTTTGGCTATGACCCCGAGATTTATTACAGTGGCCGCTCTCCTCTGGAGGCCGCCTATCTGGGCATTGAAATGAGCCTGCAGGACGTGACCTACCGCTGCAATCTGGTGACCCTGTCCGATGTCGACGTGCTGGAAGACGCCACCATGGTGGACTACAGCTGCGGTGAAATCGAGACCGAAGATGCCCGCGAGATCATCGAAAGTCTGGCACCGGTGTTTGCGCAGCACGGCGCCGAACTGTACTGCGGCACCAAGTACCGCCACTGTCTGGTACTGCGCGATGCCGAGACCGGCACCTACGGCACGCCGCCCCACGACATCCCCCGGCAGCCCATTGCCGGCAAACTGCCCACCGGCGGCAGCAACGAAGCGCTGCTGAACAAGCTGACCCAGTTGTCCTTTGACCTGCTGAAAGACCACCCTGTCAACAAGCGCCGCGTGGCTGCAGGCAAAAAACCTGCTTCCTGCTGCTGGTTCTGGGGCGAAGGCCGCAAGCCCGCACTGGATGATTTCACCCGGTTGTACGGCGTCAAGGGCGGCGTTATCTCCGCCGTTGACCTGCTGCGCGGCATTGCCCGCTGCGCCGGCATCGAAGTGCTGCCCGTAGACGGCATCATCACCGGCGATATGCACACCGATTTCGCCGCCAAGGCACGTGCTGCCATCGATGCCATGAAGAACGGCTGCGAGATGGTATACATCCACGTGGAAGCCACCGATGAGTGCGGCCACCACGCCCAGACCCAGGAAAAGATCTGGTCCATCGAGCAGATTGATGCACAGGTCATGGGCCCCGTGCTGGAGTATCTGGACGGCTGCGGCGAGGATTACTCCGTCATGGTCCTGCCCGACCATCCCACCCCCATCGTGGTCCAGACCCATACCCATACCCCCGTGCCTTTTGCCCTGATGGATACCCGCAAGCCTATGGACCGCGGCGAAGTGACCTACACTGAGGCCAACGCTGTTGCCTCCGGTGAATACGTTGCCAAGGCCTGCACGCTGATGGGCGACCTGACCGCCAAATAAGGGAGCGAGTGGAATGAAAGAACTGGAATGCGGCCGCATTTTGAACACCCACGGTGTCCGCGGCGAACTGAAAATTGACCCCTATTGCGATATGCCCATTCTGCGCAAGCTGGAAACGGTATATCTGGACGGTGTCCCCTACAAAATGCTCACCTGCCGCCCCCACAACACCTTCGCGCTGATGACGCTGGAAGGCATCACCACCGTAGAACAGGCACAGGTGCTGAAAAACAAGACCATCATCGCTGACCGCGATGCCATTCAGTTGCCCCGCGGCAAGTATTTCTACAGCGACCTGTACGGCTTTGCCGTCTACGACTTCCGCAAGCAGGCCGTCGTCGGCACGCTGAAAGAGGTCAAGGAGAACCCCGCCTCTATGATGTACATCGTGCAGGGTGAGGAAAAAGAGTTTATGATCCCCGTGGTGCCTGCCTTTGACAAGGGTGTGGACTGGGAGCAGAAACAGGTTCTGGTAGAAACCATCGAAGGGATGCTGCCCGATGAGAATTGATATTTTGACCCTCTTCCCCGAAATGGTGGATCACGCCCTCAGCGAGAGTATGATCGGCCGCGGCCGCGAAGCCGGTTTGTTGGACATCCGTTGCCACAACATCCGCGATTACACGCTGGACAAGCGCCGCCGCACCGACGATTATCCCTACGGCGGTGGCCCGGGTATGATCATGCAGTGTGACCCCCTGTACCGCTGCCTCACCGATGTCAGCGAAGGCGAAAAAGTGCACACCATCCTGCTCAGCCCCCGTGGCAAGACCTTCAACCAGCAAAAGGCCCGCGAACTGCTGGCTATGGGCCGATTCGCCTTGGTCTGCGGCCATTACGAAGGCGTAGACCAGCGCTTCATCGATGCCTGTGTGGACGAGGAACTGTCCATCGGCGACTTCGTCCTCACCGGCGGCGAACTAGGTGCCTGCATCGTTGCCGATGCCGTTGGCCGTATGGTCCCCGGCGTGCTGGCAGAGTCCGCCTCCTTCGAAGAAGAAAGCCACTACTCCGGCCTGCTGGAGTTCCCCCAGTACACTCGCCCCGAGGTCTGGCACGATATGCCCGTACCCGAGGTTCTGCTGTCCGGTCATCACGGCAACGTGGAAAAATGGCGGCGCAAAAAGTCGCTGGAGCTGACCCGCGACCGCCGTCCCGACCTGTTCGAGAAAATCGAGCTGTCCAAGCAGGATAAAAAGCTGCTGGAGAACGACGACCTGAAGTAAATTTCTTCATTGCAACCCTCGGTTGCGAAACTTCCAAGTGCAGTTTCTGTTCCTTTTTTACGGTTTATGGTATGATTGACCCAAAATAACCGCAAAGGAGTGACCCATATGACATTTGGCGAAAAAATCGTATTTCTGCGTAAGTCCAAAGGTATGTCCCAAGACCAACTGGCCGAACTGTTGGGTGTCACCCGACAGAGCGTTTCCAAGTGGGAGCGCGGCGAAGTGGTTGCCGACACCGACCGAGTCCTCGCCTTAAGCCGCCTGTTCGGTGTTTCCTGCGATTATCTGTTAAACGACGGCATTACCGATGCTGCAAGCAGCAAAGCAGCACCGCCTGCCGCTGCACCGCAACGCACCAATGCCACCGTACCGCCCCTGAAGAAAACGGGAGGCCGTGCCCACTGGCATTGGCTGGGACTGCTTCCTCTGTTGTGGGGACTGTTCGATTTGCTTGGACTTCAACTATTTTGCCGCAGTTTCACCGGCATTCGATCCATTCCCTATCTATTCTTTCTGATCGGCGAATTGATTTCTGCCCCACACCTGATTGTCACAACCGAGGGATTCATCGTCATTTTATTTCTCACTATGATCATAGTCGCTTTGGTTAAAATCGGGATCGGGTTCTTCCTCATCCTTCGCGGCTGCAAGAAAAACGCCACATTGGCAAAGAAAGTTGCTTCCACCGACACAGAGCAGCGAAAGGAGTTGCGTTTATGATTTTCATTTACATCTATGTGTTTTTCATGGCGATCCTCTCTCTCGTATCCCCCGAAACGATTTGGAAAATGCGCCACTGGTTTTCCGTCAAAAACGGTGAACCCAGCGAAGGCTATTTGATCCTCACACGCATCAGCGGCGTGATCATCCTGGTCATCCTCCTCTTCCTCATCTTCTGTAGATAATCCGCTGCGACCCACTCCGGTCTCTATTTCCACAGAAAGGCAGATCCCTATGTTCCCCTTCAACACCTTTTCTATTATGTTTACCATCGTTCCGGTGCTGGTCATCGGCGTGTTCATCTTCGTATTCGTCAAGATGTTCAGCCAATGGAACCACAACAACAAATCCCCGATGCTGAACGTACAGGCCGTTGTGGTGGATAAATACACCCATCATTCCGGTGGCGAGCATCATCACACCAGCTTTTACGTGGTGTTTGAGGTGCAAAGCGGCGACCGGATGGAGTTTCACGTCTCCCGACAGGAATACGGCCAGCTGATAGAGGGTGACTTTGGTGAACTGATTTTCCAAGGCACCCGTTTCATTGACTTTCAGCGGATGCGCACCGACAACTGAACAAACAGAAAACCACCGTTTCCGAACCCGGAAACGGTGGTTTTTCATAGTTTTATCATTTCAATCGTTTGAATAAACTCAATGTCAAATGATTGGGATCGACTGCACCCACTGAATCTTCATATTGCTTATAATTGAGGTATACGCCCTTTCCATCAGGCATATATCCGCGGCGAAAATACAGCCGATGGGCTGCTCCGGCTTCTGCCGTAACATGCACATCCAAATGCAAAATATCAGAGTATTCTTTTGCTACACGTTCCGCCTCTTCCAACAAGGCATTGCCTACCCCTTTGTCACGGTTCCACTCAAAAACCCATAAATCAGCAAGTCCGGGAATCCCTTGATTTGCCGCAGAACCCCAGCGATCACGATGTAGAACAAACACATATCCCGCAATTTCATCATTCAGCAAGGCAATTAAAAAGGTACACTCCCCTTCGCGCTGCCAATTTAGGTAACGCTCATAATACTTTATATTATCCTCACTCTCGTTGTGCTCTGCTTTGCACAGTGCAATGATCTCATTGTCCTGAATCGGTCGCACAATGATCTTATCCATAGGTGTAGTCCTTTCTGCACAAAAACATATACTTGATTATAAGCATCTTATCACAATCATTTGCAAATAACAACAAGTTTACCATTCTCGTTCACAAAACCCGCGGAGCCGCCATTCTGCAAATGAAAGGGCGCACGGGGTCCGGGGCTTTGCGCCCTTGCGGGGCAGGCCCCGGGCGGTTTTGGGTGCTTTTGACGCCGCCAAAAGTACCGCATGGGTGCAGGGCACGGCTGACGCCCTGCCCTATTTCATTGCGCCGCAGGCACACTTTTTTCTTTTTCCAACAGTAGGTTTTACACATGCAAAAGCGCCCGGAACAACAGTTCCGGGCGCTTGATTTTTTATTTTCTGGTCCAGGTGGTGCCCTGTGCGGTATCTACCAGCACAATGCCCTTGGCAGCCAGTTCGTCACGGATGCGGTCAGCTTCGGCAAAGTTCTTGGCCTTCTTGGCAGCCTTACGTGCCTCGATCTGCTCCTGAATGTATGCAGACTCTGCATCGTCGGCAGCGGGCGCAGCCACAGCAGCCGCAGACTCCTTCTGTTTCTTCTCGGCAGCTTCCAGCAGGTTCAGACTCAGCACCTGCTCAAAGTCGGCGATCAGTGCGCGCTTGGTCAGGTCATTGGTCTTGGCCTTCAGCACGTCATACAGTGCGGTCACAGCCAGAGAGGTGTTCAGGTCGTTGTCCAGTGCCTCCACAAACTTGGCCTTGCCGGCATCGAAAGCAGCCTGATCCAGCACTTCGCCCTCGGCAGGTTTCAGCGCGGCGATGCGGCCCACCAGCTTCTCATAAGCCACGGCAGCGTTGTCCAGATTCTCATAAGAGAACACCAGGCTCTTGCGGTAGTGGGACTGCATGCAGAAGAAACGGTAGACCATGGGGTCATAACCCTTACTCTCCAGCAGAGAAACGGTCAGGAACTCGCCCTTGCTCTTGCTCATCTTGCCGCTGTTGGTGTTCAGATGCAGCACGTGGAACCAGAAGTTACACCACTTATGACCCACGAAGGCTTCACTCTGTGCGATCTCATTGGTATGATGAGGGAATGCGTTGTCGATACCGCCGCAGTGAATGTCCAGACGCTCGC
Source organism: Clostridia bacterium (assembly GCA_017548175.1). The sequence goes on from JAFYMZ010000171.1 coordinate 7,762, forward strand.
CCAGATGCTTCATGCTGATGGCAGAGCACTCGATATGCCAGCCGGGATAGCCAACGCCCCAGGGAGAATCCCACTTCAGGGCCTGATCCTCAAAATTGGACTTGGTGAACCACAGCACAAAGTCGTTCTTGTTGCGCTTGTTGGTGTCTTCTTCCACGCCCTCACGGACGCCAACCATCAGTTCTTCCTCGTCGTGCTTGTTGAACACATAGTATTCACCCAGCTTGGAGGTATCAAAATACACGTTGCCGCCGGCCACATAAGCATAGCCCTTGTCGATCAGACCGGACACCATATTGATGAACTCGGCGATGCAGTTGGTGGCAGGCTCCACCACGTCGGGAGTCTTGATGTTCAGCTTTGCGCAATCGGCAAAGAAGGCATCGGTATAGTACTGGGCGATCTCCAGCACGGTCTTGTTCTCGCGCTTTGCACCCTTCAGCATCTTGTCCTCACCGGTATCGGCATCGCTGGACAGATGACCCACGTCGGTGATGTTCATGACACGCTTCACGTCATAGCCGCTATAACGGAAGTACTTCTCCAGCACGTCCTCCATAATATAGCTGCGCAGATTGCCGATATGGGCAAAATGATACACGGTGGGGCCGCAGGTATACATACTCAGTTTACCGGGCTCGTTGGTGTAGAATTCTTCTTTTTTACGGGTAAGAGAGTTATAGAGCAGCATCTTATTCCCCCTTTTTGCCACTGCTGAAGCCATCCTTGAAGATGGCAAAATTGTCTTTCAGATAGGTATAACCGGAAATTGCGGTGATGGCAACCATCACATATACGCCCAGATCCTGCAGGGTCAGACCGGCAAACAGGCTGATGGCAGGGAATCTGCACAGCAGGAATACCAGCACCACCATGGTGACCATGGTCTTGGCCTTGCCCCACATATTGGCGGCAATGACGGTGCCCTGTTCGGCAGCGATCAGACGGATGGCGCTGACGGCGAACTCACGGGCCAGAATGATCACAGCAGCCCAGGCAGGCATGGTACCGTCGGCCACGAAGATCATCATGGCTGCCATAACCAGCAGCTTGTCAGCCATGGGGTCCATAAACTTACCGAAATTGGTCACCAGATTGTACTTGCGGGCCAGC
>JAFYMZ010000172.1 GCA_017548175.1 Clostridia bacterium
GTGGACACGCGTGGGATCGCTTCAGGCCAAAGCCCAAAGCGGTTTCCAACGCAGTACAGGCTGCCATCTCCGCGATCAGTTCCAAATCGGGGAATTGCTGCCGCAGACGGGCAGCCAGGGCAATGCTGTGTTCGCCCACCCGGGTGAAGATGACGCTATCCAGCGTTCTGCCCTCCAGCGCTTCGGTGAGAGCGGCAAAAAAAGGCGCTTCCAGCGACACGTTTTCCACACCAATCAGCACGGCATAGCGATCCAGCAGCAGATAACCGCCGCAGCGGCCGCTGCCGTCCTCCAGCCGCAGCAGATCGTCGGTGATTTCTGTCACAAAACCTTGCCAGTTCTTCCCTGGCAAGCTGAGGAACTTTCCCTGTTCGCCCAGATATTCACGCATAAACCGATGGATGGTTTCGTTGCACAGACCGCAAAACTCACCGGTGACCAGCATACCGCGCAGGATCTCGTAATCGGTCACGCCCATATTTAGAACATCCACGATTTCTTCATAGGTCACGCCCATACAACGGCAGGCGTGTTTCCATTTATTATACTTCATTGTATACTCCTTTTTCTTCCCGTGCCAGCAGGGTTCTTGCCAGCGGCAATGCCTCCGGTGCGCTGCTTTCCAACGTCACGGCGCCGCTGCCCTGTTTGCGCAGCAAGCCTTCTTCCTCCAACCGTCTGATCAGCTGCCGCGCCGTACCCGCCCGGCCGTCAAACACCGGCACATCACCCAGCACCTGCCGCAATTGCCCCAGCACAAAGGGGTAATGGGTACAGCCCAGCACCAGCGCATCCACCTGTCCCGCATAAGGCTGCAGTAAGGTTTGCAGATAGGGCAAAATGCGCGGATTTTCCGGCCCGCCATTTTCAATTAACCAAGCCAGTTCTTTCGCTGGCAAGGTAATTACCTTTACATTATTTTCCCACTGTCTCAGCAGATGCAGGAACTTCTCCTGCTGCAATGTGCGGGGCGTAGCCAGCACCAAGACCCGGCTGCCGGGCACTTGTGCCGCCGGCTTCAGCGCGGGTTCCATACCAATCACCGGAAAGGTATATTTTTCGCGCAGCGCATTCACCGCCGCGCCGGTGGCGGTATTGCAAGCGACCACAAGCGCTTTAATGTTATGCGCAGTTAAATGCTCTGCCGCCCGCAGGGTCAGTTCGCGCACCTGCGCTTCACTGCGACCGCCGTAGGGGGCATTGGCCGCATCGCCAAAATAAACAAAGTTCTCGCAAGGCAAAGCCTGCCGCAGCGTGCACAGCACGCTGATGCCGCCCAGTCCGGAATCAAACACCCCGATGGGGCGATCCTGAATCGAAGTTCCTTGCACAGATGCCCCTCCTTTCCGGATGATGAAGTTCCAAACATTAGTATAACATAAAATATACCGTTTGCCTACCAGCCTGAAAAAAACTCTTGCAGAAGATTAAAATCAGGCTTACAATCAAGATATGTACTACCCCATTAGAAAAGAGGGAACATTATGAAAAAATTTACATTGTGCTTTGCCTGTATCCTGCTGCTGACTGCAATGCTGCCTTTTGGCGCCGCCGCAGAGGCACCTGCAGCCCCTGTACTGAAAAGTGCCCAGATGGGTTTTCTGTATGAGGAGACCACCGACACCGTTCTGTTTCAACTGAACGGCGATGTACAAAATGTACCTGCCAGTCTGACCAAGGTGATGACCGCCCTGCTGGTGTTGGAGTTTGACCCCGGTCTGGAGGGTACCACCATCGTCAGTGAAGCCGCCATCTCTGACCGCTATTGCAACTGGAAAGGCGATTTTTATCTGCAGGCCGGAGAAGATGTGACGGTGCGCGACCTGATGCATTATCTGCTGATCGCATCTGGTAACGAGGCCGCCACCGTACTGGCCGAATATGTGGCCGGTTCTGTAGAAGAATTTCTGGTGATGATGAACGACAAGGCCAAGGCCCTGGGCATGACCCAGACCGAGTATTACGACCCCCATGGTCTGTCTCCCACCAACCGCATCACCTGTCAGGACATGGTCACTCTCTGCCGTGAGGCAATGAAGAACGAAACCTTCCGCAGCATCGTCTGCCAAAGTTCCGGCACCCTGCCCAAGAACAGCCAGCGGAATTGGGCGCATACATACAAGACCACCAACCGTCTGCTCCGCCACGGCAACACCCCCGGCTATGTTACCGATTATGTAGATGATATTCTGGGCATCAAGACCGGTTCCACCTCGGCGGCCGGTTTGAACTTTGCCTGCTGTATGAAGAAGGACGATCTGGTATTTTACAGTGTGGTCATGCACGCCGATGAAATGTATTATCAGGGCAACACGGTGAGCGGACATTTTGTGGACACAGTGAAGCTGCTGGATTATGCCCGCACCTTCAGCAAGACCGGCTTTGCCGCCGGCGAAACCGTTGGTCAGTTGCGCACCCAAGGCAGTCTGCTGAAGAACCTGCCGGTTCATGCACAGGAAGACTTCTATGCACTGAGCTCCGGCGAGCTGCAGGTGGAACTGATCGCCGCCGAGGATCTGGGCAAAACCGTCAAGCAGGGCGACATCGTTGGTAAGGCTGTCATCACCGATGACTTTGGCAATATCAAGGAAGTTGCGCTGGTGGCCGCTAAGGATGCCAGCACCGGTGTACTGCAGTATGCACTCATCGCCGCCCCCGTCATTGTCGTTGCCGCGATCGTCGTACTGATCCTGAAACGCAAACAAAGCGCAAAGGCATAAATCACAAACTAACACCGGGAGGTGCTTCGCAAGAGGCACCTCCCTTTTTTATGTTGCTCCCGTGCTGCCGGATCCAAGCATCCCATCGGTCCAACATCAGCACGCGAACATTTTTTCGTATTTTTTCGACTTTTTCTCAAAAAGGTATTGCAATCGAACAAATGTTCTGTTATACTAAAAGCACTAAAAAACAACGAAAATCCGCACGCCTCGTCCGTTTTATCGGACAGATGAAGTGCTATTCTACAAGCAGAACAGAAAAAGGAGTGAATTCCATGAAGAAGATGATGGCAAAGATGGTAGAGTTCGGCGGTCTGGCTTTGGTGTTTGTTGCGGCCGGGATCAGCGATGGCGGCGCCTCTTTGGGCACAGTGGTATTCACGGTCCTGCTGGGTCTGCTGGTTGCGTTGGCCGGCAACTTTGCCGGTTGGAAGTGCGCACACCCCAGCCGCAAGCCCAGCACCGTGCGTTTCCGTCCCGAAGGTGCACCGGCTTTGTGCGGCACCCCCGCTCCCCTTTCCGCAATGCCTGCACGCGGAATGCGCAAGGTTGGATAACACCGATACTTACTGCAAATCAGCACCAATTTTTGATTGGGATTGATGATAAAAACACCTGCAGAGAGTGGCAGCTCTCCGCAGGTGTTTTTCTAGTTCCGTTATAAAAAGATACGTACCAAGCCAATCAATGCGGCAATGAGCGCCAGAACGCAAATGACACGCATTCGTCCCATCAGCCAATCGCTGTGGTCTTCCACCGGTTCGTCCTCGTGCAGCCCCAGATACTTTCGCACCCGAAGGTACATACTCAATGCCACCAGTGCCAAAACCGCCTGAATGACCGAGAGCGTCACGCTCATTCCGCGTCCTCCACAGGGGCAAAGCGCAGCACTTGGGTATCCCCTACCGTCACCAATTCACTCCACATATGGGCCGGCCGCACCCAAATACCCTTTTCTCCGTACAGGGCCTGATACACCACCATTGGCTCCAGCGTCTCCGAATGACGCGCCATTCCGATGACCCGGTATTCGTTGCCCTTATAGTGCCGGTATTTGCCCGGTTTTACCTCATATTCCATAGAGCCCTCCTTACACTTCCGCCAGTGCCAGCAGCACCGCTGCTGCCCGCGGGATCAGTCCATCAGGGAAGTCAAACTCCTCGGTGTGGATCTCCGGACATTCTTCGCCGCCACCCAGTTCAAAAATGACACCGGGTACGGCAGCGGTCAAATGACCGTAGTCATCACTGCCGCGATAGGGGCGCTCGATCTCCTGCACCGGAATGCCCAGTTTGGCACAAACCTGCCGAACCCGCTCGGCGCAGGCAGGATCGTTCACCGTGGCAGGAAAAGCGTCACATTCTTCCATCGTCAACTGCAATCCGTCACGCTCTGCCAGCGTTTCAGCCAACGCGCGCAGCGATACCTCCAGCATATCCTGCTCCCGCTGCAGATCTGCCCGAATGGTCAGCCGCAAACAACCGCGATATGCCTGTGTGCCAAAGTTGGGTTCGCCCACATCCATCTGGATCACCGTGCACTGCACCAGCGCCTGCCACAGTGCGGGCTTGGTCAGTTTGGGAATTGCCTGCACCAGTTCCGCAACGGCGTTCGCAGGGCAGTTTCCCTGTTCCGGATATGCCGCGTGCGAAGGCGTACCAACGAATGTAAAGGTCAATCCCTTGCTACCGCAATACATGGTTCCTTCGCGCACCAGCGCGGTGCCCAGCGGCTTTCCGGGATGATTATGCCAAGCATAAATGGCAGAAATGGGGTTCTCACGCACCAATGCCACACAGGGTTCACCACCCTCGCCGATTTCTTCGGCGTGCTGGAACAACAAATACACATCCCGTTTCGGCTGCAGGCGCTCCAGCGCCATGGCCATTGCACACAGTGTGGCGGCATGACCGTCGTGACCGCATTTGTGGCCCACACCCGGCTTCACACTGCGGTATTCCGTATCAATCCCGTCCTCAATGGGCAAAGCATCCAGTTCGCATCGGAATGCAATGCCGGGCGCATCGCTGCCGCCGCGATAAACAGCATACAACCAAGCACCGCGGTCATAGATCTCCAGCTGCGTGTGTTCCCGCAAAAATGCCATGATCCGTTCCATCGTGGGGCGTTCCTGATGGGACAGGTCGGGGTGTTTATGGATCGTATGGCGCAACTCGGTGGCCAGCGCCAGTTCTCGTTCCGTTAAATTCATAAGGCTTCCTCCATTCCTGCCAGCGCAGCACAGACAATTTCTGCCGCGCGTTGGGCAGCCAAATGTTCAAATCGTTCGCAATCATCCTTGGCACTGTCATCCGCCAAGTCAGAAATGCAGCGCAGTGCGGCAAACGGCACATGATTGGCATACGCCACCTGCGCCACGGCGGTGGACTCCATCTCGACACACAGGGGCGGTTCACCGGGGAATGCATCCAGCACCGCCTCGCGCTGGGCGGCAGAAGAAATGAACTTGTCCCCCGTCACCAAAAATCCGGTGAGGCAATCCGTACCGGCGGCTTCCCACAGCAATGCAATCAGTTCCGCGTCACAGGCAAATCGGCTGGTAAAGGGATGGAACTTTTCCAGCGTGCCGGGGCGCATA
>JAFYMZ010000173.1 GCA_017548175.1 Clostridia bacterium
CTCGATCCAGCCCTTGTCGCAGAGCGCGGCGAGCTTATGGTCCAGCGGGATCTGGCCCAGCAGGTCATAGCCGAACTTCTCGGCGATCTCGCCAATGTGGCTCTCGCCGAACACGTGAATGTGTTTGCCGCAATCGGGGCAGCGGAAGAAGGACATATTCTCCACCATGCCCAGCACGGGCACGTTCATCAGACCTGCCATCTTCACGGCCTTTTCCACGATCATGCTCACCAGCTCCTGGGGAGAGGTGACGATGACGATGCCGCTGAGGGGCAGGGACTGGAAGACGGTCAGGGGCACGTCACCGGTTCCGGGAGGCATATCGATGAACATATAATCAATGTCCTTCCAGATGACGTCGGTCCAGAACTGCTTGACGGCACCGGCGATGACGGGGCCGCGCCACACCACGGGGTCGGTGTCATTGTCCAGCAGCAGATTGATGCTCATAACTTCGATGCCGGTCTTGGTGGTGACGGGGAAGATGCCGGTGTCGGTGCCCATGGCACGCTCCTTCAGGCCAAATGCCTTGGGGATGCTGGGGCCGGTGATGTCGGCATCCAGAATGCCCACGCGATAGCCCTTGCGCTGCATGGCAACGGACAGCAGGGAAGTGACAAGGCTCTTGCCTACGCCGCCCTTACCGCTGACCACGCCGATGACCTTCTTTACGTTGCTCAGCGCATGGGGCTGTGCCAGCAGCTCGTTGGGAGCGGTACGGCTGGAACAGTTCTGACCGCAGGTGCTGCAGTCATGGGTGCAATTCTCGCTCATAGTTTCATCTCCTGAGAGTATAAAGTAATGAAAAGGGGTCAAACCCTATTTTATTGTATCCACTTTTCTGAAAAAGTCAAATGCTTACGCTTTGCCCAGATCCCGGGTCTTGTTGTAAGCAGCCACCACGGCCTCAAAGGCCGCGGTGCGGAAGCCGTTTTCCTCCAAGGCACGGACACCCTGAATGGTGCTGCCGCCGGGGCTGCACACGGCATCCTTCAGTGCGCCGGGATGCTTGCCGGTCTCCAGCACCATCTTGGCGGCACCCAGCAGGGTCTGTGCCGCATAATCCTGTGCCTTCTGCCGGGGCAGACCGCAGGCAACACCGCCGTCAGCCAGCGCCTCGATCATCAGGTACACAAAGGCGGGGCCGCAGCCGGAAACTGCGCTGCCGGCATCCATCAGGCCTTCGGGCAGTGCGTCAAAGCGGCCGGCAGGTGCCATACCCTGCAAAAAGCCTTCCAGCACACGCTGCTCCACTTCGGGAGAAGCCACGTACAGGATCATACCGTCGCCCACCTGACAGGGGGTGTTGGGCATAATACGGATGATGGGGGCCTTGCAGCCGGCCATCTCCTGCAAACGGGAAATGGTCAGGCCGGCGGCCATACTCACCAGCGTATAGGGGGTCTTGCGGGCAGCCAGCACAGGTGCCAGCGTCTCCAGCAGACCGGCCATCATATTGGGCTTCACGCCCAAAAAGATCAGGTCGCATTCGGTGGCAACGCGGGCGTTGGAGCCTGCCACGCAGCCCAAGGACTCTGCCAGTGCGGCAGCCTTTTCTGCGGTGCGGTTGGCCAGCAGCACATTGTCGCCGCCGATGCCCTTGACGGCAGCCGCAGCCAGTGCGGCGCCCATATTACCGGTGCCGATAAATCCAAACTTCATAGAGCTTCCTCCTTATCGGATCTGGCCTTCGCCGCGGATGATATACTGATAAGCAGTCAGTTCAGCGGGACCCAAGGGGCCGCGGGCGTGCAGTTTCTGGGTAGAGATGCCGATCTCGCAGCCCTGACCGAACTCGCCGCCGTCGGTGAATCGGGTGGAGGCGTTGACATACACCGCGGCACTGTCCACATTGGTGGTGAAGTAATCGGCGGCTTCCTTGTTGGTGGTCAGGATGGCATCACTGTGACCGGTGGAGTGAGTCTCGATGTGCTCCACAGCCTCCTGCACGTCGTGCACCACCTTAACGCCCAGAATGTAATCCAAAAACTCGGTGGTAAAGGCCTCTTCGCCCCAGACCTTGGTCTGCAGAACGGCGGCAGCAGCCACGTCGCAGCGCAGTTCCACCGTGGGCAGACCGCGGTTTGCGCGCTCTTCGCCCAGACGCTTTTCCAGCAGAGGCAGGAACTGTGCCGCAATGGCGGCATCCACCAGACAGACCTCTGCGGCGTTGCATACCGAGGGACGGCTGGCCTTGGCGTTTTCCAGAATGTTCAGCGCCATATCAAAGTCGGCGCTTTCTTCCACGTAAATATGGCAGATGCCGGTGCCGGTCTGAATGCAGGGCACCTTGGCATTTTCCACACAGTTGCGGATCAGGCCTGCGCCGCCGCGGGGGATCAGCAGGTCAACCAGACCTACGGCGGTCATCAGGACGGTGGCACTCTCGCGGGAGGTATCCTGTACCAGCTGCACCAGCTCGCCGGGCAGACCGGTGCTGCGCAGGCCGTGCTGCAGTGCCTGTACGATGGCGTTGGCGCTGCGCCAAGCCTCTTTGCCGCTGCGCAGGACGCAGGCGTTACCGCTCTTGACGGCCAGCGCGGCAGCGTCAGCGGTAACGTTGGGACGGCTCTCGTAAATGACAGCCAGCAGACCCAGCGGGCAGCTGACCTTCTCGATCACCAGGCCGTTGGGACGGGTGATGCGATCCAGCACGCGGCCGGTGGGGCAGGGCAGGGCGGCAGCCTGACGGATGCCTTCGGCCATGCCCTCGATGCGAGCTTCGCTCAGTGCCAGACGGTCCATCATTACTTCGGACAGGGTGCCGGCAGCCTGTTCCATATCCAGCTTGTTGGCCTCCAGAATGGCGACAGTGTTTGCCACCAGCGCATCGGCCATAGCGTGCATTGCCTGCTGACGCAGGGCATCATCGGCGCGGCGCAGGGCGGGCCATGCGGCCTTACCGGCCTTCAGAATATCAAGAGTAGAGTTCATAGGATCACCGCTTTCCAAGGAATCGGGTGCCCACTTGGGCGCCCTCTAAAATTGCATACAGTACTTCGGGGTCTGCGCCGTTGGCAATGACCATGTCGGCGCCTGCCTCGGTCATCATCTGGGCAGCGCGCAGCTTGGTCACCATACCGCCGGTGCCCTGTGCGGAACCGGCTCCGCCGCCCAGTGCCATGACTTCGGGAGTCAACTCGGGCACCAGATGCAGCAGTTTTGCGTCGGGATCCTTTCGGGGATCGGCGGTGTACAAGCCGTCGATGTCGCTCAGCAGGATCAGCAGGTCTGCCTTGGCATTGGTAGCCACGATGGCAGCCAGCGTGTCATTGTCGCCCACCAGGATCTCGCCGACACCGATGGTGTCGTTCTCGTTGACGATGGGCAGCGCGTTCAGTTCCAGCAGACGGAACAG
>JAFYMZ010000174.1 GCA_017548175.1 Clostridia bacterium
CCTCTCCGCGTCCTTTGTCCACGGACAGACCCAGGCTTATGCCAAACTGGGGCATCGGGTGCGTGTGATCATCCCGGTGGCGGTGGGCAAACCCGGGCCGGAGGGCAAGCGCTTCGGCCCTGCCGTCTTGCGCCGTGAGGCCGATGGGGTAGAGTTGTACTATGTGCGCTATGTGACCCTGTCCCGCTACGGCACCCGCTGGTTCAATCATACCGCGGCCTGCGCCGCGGTGGGGGCGTGTTTGGGAACGATCCTGCGTGATTTTGCGCCGCAGGTGATCCACGCCCATACCTTGGGCTTTGACACGCGCATCGGCGCGTGGCTCAAGCAGCGCTTGGGCATCCCCTTGGTGGTCACCACCCACGGCTCCGATGCCTCCGTGCCCTATGAACAGGGCGATCTGGCCTTTTTACGAAAGCACTGCGACTTGGCGGACACCGTGGTGGCCGTCAGTTCCGAGCTGGCGGAAAAAGTGCGCGCCTGCGGCACCCGGACCCCCGTGCAGGTGATCCTCAACGGCTTCCGCCTGCATCACGTGCCGGCCGCTGCGGAAAAAGCGCCGGTGTCTCTCATTCAGGTGGGCAACCTGCAGGAACAAAAGCGGGTGCACATTACCATCGAGGCATTTTCCCGTTTGCTGTGGGGCTATCCCCGGGCGACCCTTACCATTGTAGGCAGCGGCCCCCAACGCGAAGCGCTGGAGGCGCAATGCCGCCAGCTGGGCATCGAGAAGCAGGTGACCTTTACCGGCCGCCTGCCCAATGACCAAACACTGGAACAAATGGCCAAAGCGCAGTTTTTCGTGATGCCCAGCGTCCGCGAAGGCTTTGGCATCGTATACGCCGAGGCCATGGCCTGCGGCTGCGTAGCCATCGGAACGGAAGGCGAGGGCATCGCCGACCTGATTCGTTCGGGCGAAAACGGCTATCTGGTGCCGCCCGATGATCCGGAGGCCATCGTAGAAACCGTCACGGCCTGTCTGCAGCAGCCGGAAAAAAACCAAACCATTGCCGAGGCCGGCCGCAAGGCGGCGCTGCAATTGACTTGGGAACGCAATGCACAGGCCTATTGCAATCTGATGGAGAGGATGGTATGATGCAGAACCTGCTGATTCGCAGTATGCTGGCGCCGATGGGACGCCTTGCCGCCAAGGTCCATGACCGGGTGCGCGAAGGCGTGTTCCTGCTGTCGGCGGTGGCACTCTTTTTACCCTGCCTGCTGCAGCCCCGGCTGTTCCCCGGCGCACCGTATATTCTGGTGTTCGCTTGGGGCTGCCTGTGGACCGGTATGCTCATCCTGTCCGTCCTGCCGGAAACCCTCCGCCCCATCCGCGTCAACAAGCCGATGTTCGCGGTGTGGGTGGCCTTTGGTCTGCTGGTGCTGATCTCCGCGCTGCGGTTTAATACCGACTGGCTGTCCGAAGCCATCGTGGTGCTGATTATCGTGCCGGTGCTCAGTCTTGTCTGGGGCAATTGCGACTGCAAGCGCATCTTTTTCCTGTTGCGCCGCGCCTGTATCTGCACCTTTGTGGCCTATGTGATACTGTCTGCGCTGCTGGTGCCCATCGGCTCCCGTCAGTACGGCGGTCTGATCCCTAACGTCAACGGCGCTGCCATGTATCTGTCGCTGGTGTTTGCCTGTCTGCTGGTGGAGTGTATAAGTCCCTGTACCTGCAAGATCCGCCGCGGTGTGACCCTGCTGCTGACGGGTATGTGCTTTGCGCTTATCTTTTATACCAATTCCCGTACCGGCCAGTTGGCCGCCATCCTTTCGGTGCTGGTCGTCTTTGCCGTGCTGGCACTGGCCCAACGCCGTGCATTTCCGCGTCGCGGCCTGCTGCAGCTCATCTGTTTGGTGATGGCCGTGGCCGTGATGCTGCCCGTTACGGTGTACATCATCCGGGGCGGCAATTTGGCAGGTGCAGCGCTGCAAGAATTGATTGGTTCGGGAACCGAAGTGCCGCCCGACGGTGACGGGACCCAACTCCCCAATCTGGATTCCTTCTTAGACTATACCGGTGATAAATTGCAGACCGGAGACAAAGACCTGAATGCCATTTCCACCGGCCGGATCAACATCTGGAAGGTCTATCTGCAGGAGAGTACCCTGTTCGGCACCGGAAAGGAAGAACGTCTGTGGATCGAATCCCGCGATGAGTATTATGTCACCGCCCATATGACGCTGCTTACTTATGCCTTCCGTCACGGCTTCGTCAGCGCGCTGCTGTTTTTGGTGTTTAATCTGCTCAGCGGCATCCGTGCTATCCGTTATGCGCTGGCGCACGCCGGTGAAGCGTGGGCAATGTTCCCCCTTGCGGTGACGGTGACCTTTGGTGCACTGTCCGTGCTGGCGTCGGTGAATACGCCCTTCAGTTATATGGTCACCATTTATTATTACTTTGTGCAGGCCCCGCTGTTTGTAAAAGAATCCCCCGTTCTGCCGGCGGACTGCGAAGAATGAGCCAATGAAAACATTTCTGAAAAAAATCGGCGGATTTTCCCTCGGCCCCATCCTCAGCGCCCTGTTGGGCCTGATCCTGGTGCCGGTGATCACCCGCTTTATCTCCCCCGAGGAATACGGCAAGGCCGGTATGTTTACCTTGGCCCAAGGTCTGTGCGCCATGGTGCTGTATCTGGGTCTGGACCAGGCCTATGCCCGGGAGTTTATGAAAAAAGACGTGCCCCGCGACCGCCTGCTGAGCAATGTGCTGCTGCTGCCGCTGCTGCTTTCGGCAGTGCTGGCGGTGGGACTGGTGGTGCTGCGCCGGCAGGTGAGCATGCTGTTGTTCTCCACCGCAGACGAGGGCGTTGCCATCTGTCTGATGGCGCTGATGTTCCCCTTTATGGTGGTGCAGCACTTCGGTCTGATGAAGGTGCGTCTAGAGGAAAAGGGCCTGCAGTACTCGCTCTTTTCCGTGATGCTGAAAACGTGGAATCTGCTGCTGGCAGTGAGCCTGCTGGTGCTGTTCGAAAAGAGCTTCCGCAGCGTGGTGTATGCCGCCGCTTTTGCCGAGATCCTCAACGGCATCCTGCTATATCTGGTGGCCTTCCGCGGCCTGTCCCTGTCGCTCAAGCACATCAGCCGCAGCCAGTTGTCCACCTTGCTGCGCTATGCGCTGCCGCTGATCCCGGCCACGCTGCTCAGTTGGATGCTGACCTCTATGGACAAGGTGATGCTGCGCTCCCTGTGCAGCTACACCGATCTGGGTCTGTATACCGCCGCATTTAAGATCGTGTCGGTGCTGGGCATCGTGCAGACCTGCTTTACCACCATGTGGGTGCCCATCGCCTTCCGCTGGTATGAGGAAAAGAAGGCCGACCGCTACTTCACAGCGGTGATGCGCGGCATCGCGGGGCTGATGAGCCTGATGTGCTTTGGCGTGCTGCTGTTCAAGGATGTGCTGGTCATCATTCTGGGCAGCGAGTTCGGCGCAGCCGTGCGCATCTTCCCGTTCCTGATGCTCTATCCCATCCTGTATACCATGTCCGAGACCACCGCTATGGGCATCGCCTTTACCCGTCGTACCGAGTATAATATTCTGGTCTCTGTCCTGTCCGGCGGCGCAAACCTGCTGCTGAACCTGCTGCTCATCCCCAAACTGGGCGGCGTAGGCGCAGCCATCGCCACCGGCCTGTCCTACATCGTGTTCTTCTGCGCCCGTACGGTCATCTCCCGTCGGCTGTGGATCCGCTTCCCGGTGGGACAGTTTGCGGTGTATCTGGTACTGATTCTGGTCAACTGCGCGGCGCATACCGTGCTGACGGGGGTGTTGCCCTATGCCATCTCCGGCGCCAGCATCCTGCTGACCCTGCTGCTGAATATCCCCTTCGTCAAAGAGGCTCTGCAGCTCCTGCGCGAAATGAAATAAGTGCATAAAAACCAACGCGGTGCAGCATTTGCTGCACCGCGTTTTTCATTTGATGTATTCCGTTATGTCAAATAAGGGGCGTACAATGTATCTTCGGGCAGGCCAAGCTCCCGTGCTGCCTGACGCAGCGGCGCGGGGTTGATGATCCGGAAGAGTGCCGGCTGGCCGACCTTCACGTCGGCGTGGTCGCGGCAGCGCGCCAAGGTCGGCACGTCATAGCCCGACAGGCGCACGCAAACCGGCTGCTGCAGTGTCCGCGCCAGCGCCTGAAACACTTCCGTTTCGCGACCCTCGTCCAAGGCAAACTCCTCCACGGCGCAGCCGCTGCGGCTGAGGGAAAGAAATCCCACCGGCACGCCATCGGCGCGGAACACCGAGATGGCCTCGCGGCTGCCGCTGCGCAGCGACAGGATAAAATCCTCCGGTGCGCGCCGGATGAAATCGCAGCGCTGCTCCGACCGTGCCTGCTGCAGGGGCACTTCTGCCGCCGTCATAGGGCAAAAGCGGTATTCGGCCTGCCCCACCGGCTGAAAGGTCAGCAGATATTCCACGCCGCAGCCCACATATCCCACGCGACCGTACCGCACGGGGTCGCCGTGCAGGTAACCCAGATCGCCGATCTCGTCGCAGACCTCGTTGATCTTGTGCAGGATCTGCGTCATCACGCCGCGGTTACGATAGTTCTCGTGCACCGCCACGTTTCCGTTGCCGATCAGCCGGATGTGCCGGTCGCCGATCACATAGTCCAAGGGATACATCGCCGCCGTGCCCACCAGTTTGCCGTCTTCAAAGGCACCGATGTGGGATGCGGTGGTGTAGGGATTGGGCGCGGCAAACAAGCGGGGGAACAGACGGGAGAAATCGGTGACCCGACCGTTGGAGCGGCTGAATACGCCGTCCAGCAGATCCCGCAATTCGTAAAACTCTTCCGGACGCAAAACGCGGATCTCCATAACACGCGCTCCTTTCGCGACAGAATGTCAGATTGGTATATTCATCATAACACAGGGCGCGGAAACAGGCAACCGGGATGGATGGGGAGAAACCGCGCGACGACCATTGATTTTGTCCATTCCTTGTGGGATAATACAAGCAGATCAGAACGGGAGGCGTTCTTTATGAAAAAATTACTGGCGATGCTGCTGGTTTTATTGCTGGTGTTTACCTTGGCGGGGTGTAACCCGTCGGGCGGCACCCAAGCGCCCGATGACGGCATGCAGGATTCTGGCGGTAACGGCACAGGAGATGGTGAGACCTCCGGAAATGAAAACAGTACTGTTGGCGGCTACGGCACCGGCGCAGACCTGTGGGTGCTGGATGCCACCGGCGGAGAGCAGGCCTTTGTGTTGCTGGAAAAAGAGGTGTTCGGCCACCCGGATGACGGCTCGTGGTGCTTTTGGAATGACGGCCGGCAGATGCTGGAGCGCTGGATCCGAAACGAGACCACCGGTGAACTGTTGGTGACCCGTATGAAAAAGACGGCGGCGTGGGAAGACATCACCGCCGACATGCCGCTGACATGGTCTGTGCTGGAAGATGCCACCGATCGGGAACTGGTTGGCAAAACGGGCGCGGGTCGCTTGGAGACCCCTGCGTGGTTTTTGCAGAATATCGGTGTTGAGATGCAGGCGGACTATGCGGTGACCGGCGCCATCTGGTATGACGCAGTGGATGGAATGACCTACGCCATGCTGTCGCTGGGGGACGGCGCGGTGCTGCGCGACCCGTATCCCGCCTTTTCGGTGGCGTCTCACACCAGTTTGGAGTTTACAACCTATGCGGAAGCGCTGCGGTTTTTGCAGCTACATAATTACCATGGCACCGCAGACGCCCCTGTTTTTGCACGTGTGGAGGCGGACGGAACGCAGACCATTCTGCAAATGACTGCCTTGGAGCAAGCGGTTTATTGCCGCTCCGGCACTGCCGATGATTTTACGGAAACCAGTTATCTGCCGGATAACACCATTCGCGTGCAGCGGAGCAAACACGTGATGGAGGGAAGCAATCGGGTAGAGTATACCTACGAGGGTGACATCCTGGTGCAAAAACTCACCTATGATGGAAGCAACAATCTGCTGGAGTATTACGGCTATGACATCCAAGAGGACTGCACCCAACAGGACAAGTATCAAAACGGACAAGTGGTGTATTCCTATTTGGACAGCAAAACCGAGACGCGGGAGACTTGGTGCGAGGGCATGATCCGCACCATCAAGCGGTATGAAAAAAACAGCAAAACCACCACCACCAGCACCTATAAGTGCTTGCAAGAGGGGGAGAATACCCTTTGGTATATCCTGTCGCGCGAGGGTGAGTGGGGATATACCAAGTTCACCTATGTCAGCGAAGAATCGCCGTATCTGATCGAGTATGAAGATTACAGAACCCAATATGACGAGAAAGTGGTATGGAAACTGAACGGTACGGCTTGCAACGACTCTATGGACTATGTGGTTTCGCTGGAGCGCACCGTCAAGGGTGTGACCAAGTTCTATCGATTCGATCAGATTCCTTGGGGTACCGGCATGAGTTATCCGCCCCACTTCCAGCACGAATTGAATCACTAAATGAAAAGAATCGCAAAGGCGGACTGCCCTTGCGATTCTTTTTGGTGTGGGGATAAAAGGGACCGCTGCGGTTCGTAGCGGTCGCCGGTAGAGATTTAGTTTGCAAACTCCGTGTGCTTGGTTTTCCACTGAATCATTTTGATTCTGACCCAGAAGGCGTAAATGCCAAGGGTAATGATCGTCAGTAAAAACCACTTGATCCAGTTGCCAAACAACTGCATTGCGGTGCCGGTGAATTTCAGTCTGTGGCCGTTAATGACGGTGTGTTTTGCCTCCCAGCGATAGATCATACAGATTGCCCAAGGATAGCAAATGCCGAGGGTGAAAATGGTGACAAGCCCGCCGAGGAGCGCCCAGAAAATCAGTTGAAACAGGCCGCCGTCGAAATAGGATTTTTCGGTTTGAACTTCCATAAAGATGCCTCCAATATGTATTTGTTTACTGGGGATACTTACATTTTGAGGACAAATCCGGCCGTTGTCAACAAAGGGAGCATTTTGATTGCAGGTGCAAACGGCTTTTGACCGTATAAATCCTCTCCCAAATACAAACACTAACCCCACAATTTGTAAAACGAGGGAGATTCAGATATGAAAGCAACCGGTATCGTTCGTCGCATCGACGACTTGGGGCGCGTGGTCATCCCCAAAGAGATCCGCCGCACCTTGCGCATCCGTGAGGGCGAACCCATGGAAATTTTTACGGACAGCGGCGGCAGCGTCATCTTCAAAAAATACTCTCCGGCGGCAGAGCAGGAACTGATGGCCGGGCAACTGTGCGAGGCGGTCTACCGTGCCGCCGGCCGCGCCATTGCCATTTGCGATCGGGACGGGGTGGTGGCCGCCGGCGGCGGTTTCCGCAAGGCGCTGGAGGGCAAGCCGCTGCTGCCTGCCATCGATATGCTGATGCAGACCCGCAAGCCCCGGGAGAGCGCAGAGGGCTTTCCCGTGTCTGCCGCCGCGCCCGATATCACTGCGGCACTGGTGGTGCCGGTGATCGCCGGCGGCGATTTGTGCGGCTGCGTGGTGGCGCTGCATAACGGCGTGCCGCTGGAGGATGCCGACCGCAAACTCACCCAGACCGTGGCCAGTTTCTTTGCCCGGCAGATGGAAGAGTAAGCCGCAGGGAGGGGTCGTATGAAAGAATCGTATATGAAGGGCTTTTTGCCCTATGCGCTGGCCGCCGCGGTGCTGAGTCTGTGCGGCGGATTGGTGGCGGCCGTTCCGGCCACCTTGGTTGCCGATTGGGGACTGGATTCCGGCAGTACCACGTGGGTCACTATGGCGTATTCTCTGGGTGCCGCTGCCATGGCGCCCATTATGGGCAAACTCAGCGACGTGCTGGGCAGACGGAAAACCCTGCTGTTGGGGCTGGGTCTGTTTGGCATCGCCCAGCCGCTGGTGGCGCTGGTGCCCGAGGGCAGTCTGGCGTCGGTGCTGGGCATCCGCTTCGCGGTGGGTGTGGGCGCTGCCGCCATCGCGCCGGTGGTGATGGCGTATATTATGACGGAGTTTCCGCCGGAAAAGATGAGCCGGGGCTTTTCCGTTTATATGCTGGTGGCCTCGGGCATGGTGGTGTTCGGCCCCACTGTGGGCGGCATCCTGCTGGAACGGATGGGCTGGAAGCCCATTTTGTACCTGTGCTTTGGCTTGGTGCTGGCGGTATTTCTGGTGTGCTTCTTTACCGTGCGTGACGGCACCCGCCCCCGCGGCACCATGCAGGGGTTTGACTTCGCCGGGTCGGTGCTGGCGCTGCTCTTCTTTTCTATGCTGCTCAGCGTGCCGACCTTTGGGCAGAATGCCGGCTGGCTGGCCACGCCGACACTGATCAGTTTGGGCGTGGGCGCTGCCGCCCTGGTGGGTCTGGTGCTGGCGGAAAAGCGCGCCGCGCAGCCCATCCTCAGCGGCAAGTTCATCGCCCGCAAGGGCTTTGTCCTGCCGGTGACGGTGCTGCTGCTGTCGCAAGGTCTGCTGCAGAGCGCCATGACCAACATCATTATGTTTGTGATGTACACCAACGGCGATTCCACCCTGTCGGGCATCGCCACCTCGGTGATGTACGTGGGGATGGCCTTGGGCGCCATCCTCATCGGGCCGCTGGCCGACAAGTACGAGCCGCGCACCGTGGCCGCCGGTGCCTTGGTGCTGGTGGAACTGGGCGCTGCGTTGCAGATGACCTTTTCCGCGGATACCGGCCTGCCTATGCTGTGCGCCGCTCTCTTTTTCATCGGATTGGGTCTGGGCGGCAACGGCACCATCTTCCTGAAGGTGGTGCTGTCCGGTCTGCCGCCGGAGTTGGCCGGCAGCGGCAGCGGAACGTATAACGTCTTCCGCGATCTGGCGCCGCCCTTGGGCGTGGCGGTATTCGTCCCCATGTTCACCGGCGCGCTGCAGCGCGGCATCGAGACGGGCGTGGCGCAGGGTCAGGCGGAATCGGCCGCCGCAGCAGCCGCCGCCGTGTCTGCGCTGCACGGTACGGCATTGCTGCAGACCGTCAGTGTTGCGCTGAGTGTGGGGGTTTGCCTGTTTCTGCCCCGAATTTACGCGCAGCGGGGGAAACGTGAGGGCGAAACCGGCGAAAACCCTTGAAAAATAAGGCGTTTTCCCCGGAAAACCGCAGGAAAAGACTTGCAATTTCTGGCGGACAGTGTTACAATAATGACGATGATAGAGGAAATGAGGAGTGGGCTTCGGCTCACTCTTTCGTTTTACAATCTTCTGGAAAAGGGAGGATCTATATGACCAGTAAAGAACTTATCCGCCGGGTCACCGATCTGGTGCTGCCCATCTGTCAGGAAAAGGGCGTGGAACTGTGGGACGTGACCTTTGAAAAGGATGGCCGCAGCCATACTCTGACGGTGTTCATCGACAAGGCCGAGGGCGTCTTCATCGAGGATTGCGAGGCCGTATCCCGTGGCCTGGACCCCCTGCTGGATGCAAAAGAGTTTGACAGCCTGCCCGCCTACACCCTGTCGGTGTCTTCTGCCGGCCTGGAGCGCCGCCTGACCCAGAAGGCGCACTTTGAGTGGGCCAAGGGCAAAGAGATCGAGCTGACCTTCTACCGTGCATATCAGGGACAGAACAGTCTGGTGGGCGTGCTGAAGGAAAAGAACGAGCAGGGCATCACCCTGACGCTGGAAGACGGCCGCGAAGAAGTGCTGGACAACGCACTCATCGCCAACGTGCGCCTGTACTTCCGTTTTTAATGTGCGAATAAAAATATAAAATATAGAGCGACAGAATAGGAGCGAACAACATGGCAAGTGAAATGATCAAGGCCCTGGAGGACCTGGAAAAGGAAAAAGGCATCCGCAAGGATTACATGCTGGAGCGTATTTCCCAGGCACTGGTGGCCGCTTACAAGGCACTGTACAAGGGTGATGCCGCACAGGCCGCCGCACTGGACAATATCAGCGTCAGCATTGACGAAGAGACCGGCGCCATCAGCATGTACGCCGTCAAAAAGGTGGTAGAGGATGTGGAAAATCCCGCCGCCGAAATGAGTCTGGAAGAGGCCGAAAAGTACTCTGTGGCACCCCAACTGGGCGACGAGATCAAGCTGGATGTCCACACCCGCGACTTCGGCCGCATCGCAACCCAGACCGCAAAGCAGGTTATCATTCAGGGCATCCGTGAGGCCGAGCGCGGCCTGATCGCCGATGAATATTCCAGCAAG
>JAFYMZ010000175.1 GCA_017548175.1 Clostridia bacterium
ATCGGCCCCGGTGCCGGCGTAAACGGCGGTCAGGTGGTAGCCACCGGTACCGCGGAAGAAATTATGAAATGTCCCGAATCCCTCACCGGTCAGTACCTGAGCGGTGCGCGGAAGATCCTGGTGCCTGCGCAGCGCCGTGCCGGAAACGGCGGCGTGCTGAAGGTGCTGGGTGCGGCGGAGAATAATCTGAAGCAGGTGGATGTATCCATTCCACTGGGTACGTTTACCTGTGTGACGGGTGTGTCCGGTTCGGGCAAGAGCAGCTTGGTAAATGAAGTCATTCATAAGCGTCTGGCTGCCGATCTGAACGGCGCGCGTACCCGTGCCGGCGCGCATCGGGCGATGGAAGGCGTGGAACTGCTGGATAAGGTCATTGATATCGATCAGTCGCCCATCGGCCGTACGCCCCGATCCAATCCTGCCACCTATACCGGCGTGTTTGGTGATATCCGCGACCTGTTCTCCAAGACGCAGGACGCCAAAGCCAAGGGCTACGGTCCGGGACGGTTTTCCTTTAACGTCCGCGGTGGCCGTTGCGAAGCCTGCAGCGGTGACGGTCTGCTGAAGATCGAGATGCACTTCCTGCCGGATATTTATGTCCCTTGTGAAGTCTGTAAGGGACGCCGCTACAATCGCGAGACGCTGGAAGTGCGGTATAAGGGGAAAAACATCCACGAGGTGCTGGATATGACGGTAGAGGAGGCGGTGGAGTTCTTCCAGCCGGTGCCCAAGATTCGTCGCAAGCTGGAGACACTGAAGGAAGTGGGTCTGTCCTATGTGAAGTTGGGACAGCCGTCTACCACCTTGTCCGGTGGTGAGGCACAGCGTGTCAAACTGGCCACCGAACTGGCAAAACGCGCCACGGGCCGCACCATCTATATTCTGGACGAACCGACCACCGGTCTGCATACCTATGACGTGCACAAACTCATTGACGTGCTGCAGCGGTTGGTGGATGCCGGGAATACGGTGGTGGTCATCGAGCATAATCTGGATGTGATCAAAACGGCTGACTATATCATCGATCTGGGTCCCGAAGGAGGCAACCGCGGCGGTGAAGTGGTGGCCTGCGGCACACCGGAGGCGGTGGCGGAAGTTGCCGGCTCGTACACCGGTCAGTATCTGAAAAAGATGCTGGAGCAACGGCGTTGAAACGATGAATAAATCGTAAAAAACGAAAAAAATCGGAAAAAGTGTATTCCCAAAACGACGCTTTTGTATTAAAATAATAAGAGCAATATCCAAATATCTTTTATATATCGGAATATAGGGGGAACACCAGTATGGAACAGCCCAAGTATCGTCGAGTACTGCTGAAGATCAGCGGTGAAGCACTGGCCGGAGAAGATAAGTACGGCCTGAACTTTGATGTTCTGAACACCGTTGCGGAGGCAATTAAGGATTGCTGTGATGCCGGTGCACAGATCGGCCTTGTGGTCGGCGGCGGCAACATTTGGCGCGGCGTGAAGAACGGCAGCGGCAAGATCGAGCGTACCCGTGCAGACCAGATGGGCATGCTGGCTACCACCATCAATGCATTGGCTCTGTGCGACGTACTGGAACAGCACGGTGTCAAGGCACAGGTGCAGACTGCCATTGATATGCTGCGGATTGCCGAGCCCTTTACCCAGCGCGGTGCCGTGCGCCAGCTGGAAGAAGGCGGCGTGGTGATTTTTGCCTGCGGCAGCGGCAGCCCCTATTTCTCTACCGATACCGCAGCCGCACTGCGCGCCGCAGAGATCCATGCGGATGCCCTGCTGCTGGCTAAGAACATTGACGGCGTGTACGATGCAGACCCCGCCAAGGTGCCTACCGCAAAGAAGTTCGATGAGATTTCTTATGCAGAGGTGCTGCGCCGCGGTCTGGGTGTTATGGACACCACTGCAACTGCGCTGGCAATGGACAACAACATTCCCGTTGTTGTATTTGCTCTGAAGGATCCCGGCAACATCAAGCGTGTGCTGATGGGCGAAAAGCTGGGCACCTATGTGGGCACTGATGTCGAATAAATATTGATTGGAATAAACGGAGGTACATACCATGAATAAGAAGTGTGAAGTTTACCAGGACAAGATGCATAAGTCCGTGGAAGTTATGAAGAAAGAGTTCGCAGCCATCCGCGCCGGCCGTGCAAACCCCGCCGTGCTGGATAAGCTGGCTGTTGAATACTTTGGCTCTATGATGCCCGTTAACCAGCTGGCATCCATCTCTTCTCCCGAGCCCCGTATGCTGGCCATCCAGCCTTGGGACGCCGGCGCTCTGAAGAGCATCGAAAAGGCCATCCTGGCATCCGATCTGGGCATCAATCCCACCAACGACGGTAAGGTCATCCGCCTGCTGTTCCCCCAGCTGACCGAAGAGCGTCGCCGCGACCTGATCAAGGGCGTGAAGAAGACCGGTGAGGACACCAAGGTTGCCATCCGCAACATCCGCCGTGACGGTGTGGATCACTTCAAGAAGGCACAGAAGGCTTCTGAGATCACCGAAGACGAACTGAAGAGCCTGGAGAAGGATATGCAGGATCTGACCGATAAGGCCTGCAAGCTGATCGACGAAGAAGTCGTCAAGAAGGAAAAGGAACTGCTGGAAGTCTAATGTTGCGTAAGTACTCATAAACAAGATTTGCTTATGAGTCATTGCGGAACGCCTTTCTTGCGGAACGATTAAAAAGCAATCAACAAGGCGGTGCAAATGACGCACCGCCTTGCTATGCATTTTGGAAACTGAGGGATAGCAATGGCATTCTGGAAGAAACCGAAGAAACAACAGCTGGATCCCAGCCGGATCCCTTGCCATGTGGCCGCCATTATGGACGGAAACGGCCGTTGGGCCAAGCAGCGAGGCTTGCCTCGGACGGCAGGTCATTCGGTGGGCAGCGAAAGTTTCCGCCGCGCGGCAGAATATCTGGCAGACTTGGGTGTGCAGCATTTCACCGTCTATGCGTTTTCCACCGAGAATTGGAAGCGTCCTGCGGAAGAAGTGCAGGCCATTATGGGTCTGTTGGAGAAATATCTGCACGAAGCCATCGGCGATTTGGCAGAAAAGAATATCCGCCTGCGGTTCTTTGGCGATATGAGCCCCATTTCGCCGGAAATCAAGGAATTGATGGCCCAGACCAATGCCATTTCTGCAAAGAATACCGGTATGACGGTAAACATTTGCTTGAATTACGGCGGACGGGATGAAATCGTCCGTTCCGTGCGGAAGTTGGCGGCTCGCTGCGCTGCCGGTGTGCTGGATCCCGATGCCATCACCGAAGCGGACATTTCCGCCGGCTTGGACTCTGCCGACATTCCCGATCCCGATCTGGTGATCCGTCCCGGTGGAGAACTGCGAATCTCGAACTTTTTGCTGTGGCAGAGCGCCTATAGCGAGTTTTACTTTACCGACACTTTCTGGCCGGATATGGATCAGGCAGAGCTGGAGAAAGCGATCCTGTCCTATCAGCGCAGAAACCGTCGTTTTGGAGGCGTATAAGATGAAAATGCGAGTCATCACCGCGGTGGTCGCCATCACCGCATTTATTCCGTTCCTGTTTGTGCTGCCCACTTGGTGTATGGGCGTGTTGTTGGGTCTGCTGTGTGCCGTAGGCGCGTGGGAGATGCTGCACGAAACCAAGTCGGTAGGGAAGCACCTGTTTCTGTATCTGAGCTGCCTGACGGCCTTTGTTGTGCCGAACTTGATGCGCAGCATCGACACCGACCTGTTCTGGTTTCTGCTGGTGGCGGCGGTTTATATGTTCTTGGCTTTTGCCTGTGCCGTGTTCGATCACGAAAAGGTTACCTTTGCCGCAGTGGCCAAAGGCTTTATGAGCGCGCTGATCATGCCGCTGATGTTTTCTTCTGTTTTGCGCATACTGAATGCAGAGAACGGCAGACTGCTGGTGCTGATCCCTTGGATCACCGTGTGGATCTGCGACAGTTTTGCATTGTTTACCGGTATGGCTTGCGGCAAGCATAAGCTGGCACCTTACGTCAGCCCCAAAAAGACCATTGAAGGCGCCATTGGCGGTACTTTGGCTGCGGTTGTGGCAATGGGTCTGTATGTGCTGGTGATGGATCGCGGCTTTGACTTTTATCTGGAACTGATCCCCATGCTGGTATTTGGTCTGCTGGGTGCCATTGTGGGTCAGATCGGTGA
>JAFYMZ010000176.1 GCA_017548175.1 Clostridia bacterium
CTGATCATCGACGGACAGGGCGGTAAGCTGGGACGGCTGCTGGTGGAAAAGTGCATGGAAACCAAGCAGGCGGAGGATACCGTCATCGCCGTGGGAACCAATGCCATCGCCACCGCCAATATGCTGAAAGCCAGCGCACGGGTACAGGGCGCCACCGGCGAAAACGCCGTCATCGTGGCCGCCCGCAAGGCTGACGTCATCGTGGGTCCCGTGGGCATCGTGATGGCAGACGCGCTGCTGGGTGAGATCACCCCGACAATGGCCAATGCCGTGGCACAGAGCAATGCCTATAAGGTGCTGCTGCCGGTAAACAAGTGCAACCACTTCATCGTGGGCGTGCAGGATGCCTCTATGAGCCAGCTGGTACAGCAGGCCGTGCAGGAGACCATCAATGCCCTGAACTGGATTGACAACCGCCCCATTCTTTGATATACTAATTGGTGTAATCGCGGCCCAAGGCCGCATCACCGCCCAAGGCGGCTTGGAAGATCCACTTTTCCCCGCGTAATCGGCATCACAAGATGCCTGTCTTTGTCATACAAAGGCAGGCATCTTTTTTGTTGGACTGACGCAAACAATGCTTATTTTTTGGAGGAATCCCCGTATGCAAACCGATGTAAAGCACATGAAGAAACTGGTCACCGCCGCCCTCTGTCTGGCTCTGTGTCTGGTACTGCCGTTCCTGACCGCCAACAATATGGCGCTGGGCAATATGCTGTCGCTGATGCACCTGCCGGTGCTGCTGTGCGGTCTCGTCTGCGGCTGGCCTTTTGGCCTGCTGATCGGCTTCATTGCCCCGCTGATGCGCAGCTTCCTGCTGAGCGCACCGCCCCTGATGATTGCCGTGCCCATGGCCTTTGAACTGGCCGCCTACGGTCTGGTTGCCGGCCTGCTGTATTCCCTGTTCCGCGGCAAGAAAGTCGGCATCTATCTGGCACTGGTTCCCGCACTGGTAGCCGGCCGCATCGTAGCCGCCGTGGTGAAGTTCGCCATGCTGGGCTTGGGCTATCTGCAGAGTTTCACCCTCAGCCAGTTTGTGCAGAGCTACCTGATCATCCAGTGGCCTGCCATCCTGCTGCAGCTGACCCTGATCCCCATCGTGGTCTTTGCCCTGCAGAAAGCCAAACTGGTGGAGTAAAACGCCTCTCCCCATACAAACACAAAACCGCCCGGAGAAATGATCTCCAGGCGGTTGATTTTTATATGCTTGTAAAGCGGTTTTACTTTTCAGGAAATTACGACTTGGTGTACAGAACTATCCTTGCAAACGCATAGGCAACGCTCCAAAGGAACAGCGAAAGCAAAAGCTCCGTCTCCGGACTACGGAAGGACTCCGGCAGCTGTATAGTCTCCGACTGATGTGCCTGCACCTTTGCAACGATGAAAATCAAAACGAACACAATCACACCGATCACAAAGATCCAATTCGTGATCTTCACTACTTTTTTCATGTCAGTCCCCCCTCCGTTTCCAGTGTTGTTTTTACCAGTTTTCCACTTCGATACCCTCGAAAATGATGCCGTCGCACAGGCTGCGGGCCTTCTCCAGCTGCTTCTCGTTGCGGATGGTCCACGCCACCAGCGGCACGTTCCGCTTGCGGCAGGCGGTGACCAGTTTGTGATCCACCGCACCGATGTAATAAGCAATGAAGTCCGGCTTTACCTGGGGATTAAACAGCAGGTACTTATAATACATGGCCTTGCGCCAATCTTCCTGGGGGGATGCCAGCTGACCCAGCTTGTAGGGGCAGCCGTTCTTCCGCAGCCACACCAGCACGGCGGGGTTGAAGGATTCGATCATCAGGTCGCCGGGGTACTTCTTCAGCATCTGCATCAGGATGCGCTCCAGCCGGCCGATGTTTTCCTTGCGGTAGTTCTTGATTTCCAGAATCATGGGCACCTGACCGTTGTTCAGTTCCAGCACTTCTTCCAGCGTAGGTATGTGGCAATCGGTGTCCAGCAAACGCAGATCCTGCAGATCTTCCAGCCGCAGGTCTTCTACCTCACCGGTGCCGCCGGTCATACGCTGTAGGTCGGAATCGTGAAAGACGATGATTTGATCGTCAGCAGTAATATGTACATCCAGTTCAAAGCCACGGCCGTCTGCAATGGCCCGCTTGAAGGCGGGAATGGAGTTTTCGGGGATGCCGCGTTCCTTGTCGTGCTTGCCCCGGTGATAGATCAGTTCATACTGTTGCTCCAGCATAATGGACCTCCTGCGCAGGTGCCTGCCGGCACCGTATTCTACTGTTTATTATAACAGGCTTTTCCCCCAATGCAACGGCATTTTTTCAAAGTTTTTGCAAAGTTTCTCTTTACCCTGCGGTAGATTTCCTGTATAATATATTGTTGGTAAGTTATGTGTACCGCAAAACATCAAACATCGCAGCCTGCGCCGAACAACGCGCGCTTTTGTTGTAATAAAAAGAACAATTCCAAAGGAGAATGATCGTATATGAAGCTTGGTATCGTGGGTCTGCCCAACGTGGGCAAGAGCACCCTGTTCAACGCCATCACCAACGCCGGCGCAGAAAGCGCCAACTACCCCTTCTGCACCATCGAGCCCAACGTGGGCATGGTGGCCGTTCCCGACAGCCGTCTGGATTTTCTGGCCGACATGTACAACCCCAAAAAGTACACCCCCGCCGTCATTGAGTTCGTGGACATCGCCGGCCTGGTCAAGGGCGCATCCAACGGCGAAGGTCTGGGCAACAAGTTCCTTTCTCATATCCGCGAAGTTGATGCCATCGTTCACGTCGTGCGCTGCTTTGAAGATGAGAACATCATCCATGTAGACGGCTGCATCGATCCCGCCCGCGACATTGACGTCATCCAGTTGGAGCGGATCTTTGCCGACCTCGAAACCGTTGAGCGCCGTGCCGCCAA
>JAFYMZ010000177.1 GCA_017548175.1 Clostridia bacterium
CATAAAGGAGAGTGTATCTATGCCCAAGATCATTGCAGGATTGCGCGAACGGCTGCTGGAAGAAGCAGAGCGACAGCTGGCGGAAGGCGGTTACGGCAAGATGACCATTCGCGCCGTGGCCAAGGAGTGCCATGTGGCGGTGGGAACGGTCTACAATTACTTTGCAGGCAAGGAAGAGTTTGTGGCCTACGCGCTGCTGGTGCGCTGGAACAAAGCCCGGGACGAGATCACCGCAGTATCGAGCAGCTGCACGGAGCCTAAAGAGCTGGTGCGGTGTATGTATGACCAGCTGTGCAGTTTTATCGACCAGTATCGGGTCCTCTTCCGCGATGAGGAGGCGATTGCCGTCTTTACCGCGTCCATGGGACGCTATCATGACCTGCTGCGCAGCCAGCTGGCTCAACCGCTGCAGCCCTTCTGCCAGAGCGAGTTTGAGGCGGAGTTCGTTGCCGAAGCGGTGCTGACCTGGACCGTCGCCGGAGAGGGCTTTGACGCGATTTACCAAGTGATCCAAAAGATTTTGCGTAAGGAGAAATGATTTATGTCCAGCTTTGAAAATTTGAGAATTGTTGATAACTTCTATCAGACTTCCCTGTTTTTCCCTATGCCCACGGTGGTCATCAGCACCCTGTGCGAGGACGGCTCTACGACGCTGGGCCCCTATTCTCTGGTGCAGCCCTATTATGTGGCGGGCAAGGATTTCTATGCCATGCTGCTGTGCTGCCGCAACTCTTCCAACACGGCGCAGAACATTCTGCGCACCGGCAAGTGTGCCATCAACTTCGTGGACGATAAGCCCAAGACGTTTGCCGAGTGTGTGAAGCTCAGCTGGCCCGGCGATAAGCCTGAGGACAAGATGCCCAACTGCAAGTTCCGTCTGGAGAAGAGCCAGATCGAAGAGGAGACCGGCGAAAAGCGCCCCATGGTGCTCAGCGATGCCATCCAGTCCATTGAGTGCACCTGGGTGCGCGAACTGGACAACGCCCAGGATGACCAGCCCGGTCAGCTGAACGGCTATGAGGGTCCTTATCACGATTTCAACGGTATCACCTCTCAGTTTGGCGCTCACTTTATCCTGAAAGTGGATCGCATCCTGATGAAGAAGCAGTACGCCGACGCCATCATCAACGGCGTGAAGGCCAAGGACTTCCCCTCGCTGCCGGTGGACTACGGCTATCGTGACAGTAAGAACTTCTGGTTCCACCGCAAGACGCGCATGCGCGCCGAGCTGCTGCCCATGCGTCAGGCCAGCCTGGAATCTGTCCGCTATGCTGCTGACCGCGCCGATGACAAGATCCGTTTCACCGACGATGCGCTGATGACGATCTTGAATGTGCCCCGCGTGTTCCTGCCTCTGGTGCTCAAGGGCTGCGTGGATTGGGCCCGTGAGAACGGTGTGGAGCTGATTACCGCCGAACATATGCAGATCATCAACGACAAGCGCGCCAAGGAAAAGAACAAGAAGTAAAGGGGGCCTCCCTGTGAACGAGTTTTCTGTTGTGATGGCGCTGGTAGACTATGTGCCGGTAGTCCTGTTTGCAGCGGCTGCTGTGCTGCTGCAGCGAGATCTCTACAACAAGATGAGTAAGGGCGCGTTTGTGCTCTTCGCCGCAGGAACGGTCAATATCTTCTGCGCCGGCTTTCTCAAAGCCACGTGGAAACTGCTGTATGCTGCCGGCGTGTGTGATTTTCAGGCGTTGGACGCCATGTTCTTCCCTGTGCAATCCATCGGATTCCTGCTGGCCGGTCTGGGCACGGTGGCCATGGTGTGCCGCCGGAAGAAGGGACAGCGGCTATATGCCGCTCCGGCAGTGTTTTCCGGAACGTTCCTCTTTGTGGGATTGATGGTTGCCGGCCTTGCCTGCATGAACGCCGGTTTGAGCTATGTGGCGCTGAAAATGAAAAAGCCGCTGGCCGTGGCCTGTTTTGCGGTGACCTTTGTGTGCTGCATGGGCATGGGATATCTCTCCAGCCAGGATTTTGCGCAGGCGTCCATGAATTGGATCGCTGAGGGCGTCAATGTGGCAGGTCAGGGAGCGCTGCTGTGCGGCGTGCTGATGCTCCACAACGCAGGACTTGCCGAACTGGAGTTATCGGAAAAGAAATAAAAAACGAACTGCCGCCTGCATTTTGCAGGCGGCAGTTTTGCCCAAAACGCTTGACAAAAAGAGGGCGGTATAGTATGATACCAAAGTCGACAACAAATTTGCAAAAATTGCGAATTAGGTATTGACAAACAGCGATGCATTTGTTATAGTAATAAAGCTCGCTTCGATCAAGTCTGATCAAGAGAAAATTTGGCCGAGTAGTTCAGTTGGTTAGAACGCCAGCCTGTCACGCTGGAGGTCGAGGGTTCGAGCCCCTTCTCGGTCGCCAATATGCTGCTGTAGCTCAGTAGGTAGAGCGCATCCTTGGTAAGGATGAGGTCGGCGGTTCGAATCCGCCCAGCAGCTCCAAAAGCTTCGACTTCGGTCGAAGCTTTTTCTTTTTCTCTGCGGCGTTTGATACCTATTATAAAAAAGACTGCATCCATCGAATGCGATC
>JAFYMZ010000178.1 GCA_017548175.1 Clostridia bacterium
AGCTAGTAATAGACCCTAAGGGGGCTAGTGCAAACCACCGGCACGACCGGTGGTTATGATTTTTAAATCTCTTTGTACATAGCGCAGGCGTCATCCTTGCGGACATTGTCGGCAACCACCAGCACTTCCACCGCAATGGTGCGGGGACCCATGGCGATCTCCAGTTTATCGCCTACCTTGACATCGTAGCTGGCCTTTACCACTCGGCCGTTGACGCTGATGCGGCCGTTGTCGCAGGCTTCATTTGCCACGGTGCGGCGCTTGATCAGTCGGGATACTTTCAGATATTTATCAAGTCTCATAATATTACTTAGCAATGGTGTCTTTCAGAGCCTTGCTGGCCTTGAAAGCGGGGGCCTTGGAAGCGGGGATCTCAATGGCTTCCTTCGTACGGGGGTTACGGCCGACTCTGGCTTCACGCTCTTTTACTTCGAAAATACCGAAGCCGGAAATCTGCACCTTTTCACCCTTCATAAGCTGGGCGGTGATGGTCTCGAAAGTTGCGCTGACCACACGCTCGGCATCCTTCTTGGTGATGCCGCTTTTCTCCGCAACAACGGCAACCAATTCGGTTTTATTCATAAAAACTACCTCTTTTCTGTGTTTGGGATATTAAACTACCATATTATTTCATAAAAATCAATAGTTTTTCGAACTTTTTCATGGCCGTAGGGGCGGATTCTATATCCGCCCGTTTCAAAGATAGAAAAGTAGAGGGCGCATATAGAATGCGCCCTTACATTTTTTACAGTTTCAAAAGTTTTGCAATCTTCTCGCCCTTGGGCAGCAGCAGGCAGTCCTCTCTGGTGATGGACTTCATCAGCACCACGCATACAAAGTAGACGCAGGCGCCAACTGCAATGGGAAGACCAGCCAGAATCACCCGGCTGCCGTCAATGCCGATGATGGACACCAGCAGCTGATAGCAGAAGAATACCACCACACCCATGACCACAGCGGGCATAGCTGGCCGCAGAAGGTTACGCAGCAGTTTGGGCTTCTGGGCAACTTTCCGGTGCATAGCCAGAAGGTTCAGCACAGCGATCAAGAGATAACCGATGAACGCACCCAAAGTCGCACCCATAAGACCCAAATTGGGATTGCCCACCATGATATACACCAGCACCAGCCGCAGCACACCGGAGGAGAGCATATTGATCACCGGCACATTCACATAGCCGTGGGACTGAAGAAGGGCGTTGGTGTACTGGATGATGGCATACAGAAACACGGTAATACCCTGGATAGCCATAAACTTGGCGCTCAGATCCAGCTGCTCGCCCTCATAGCCGCCCAGCAGCGCCATAATGGGTCGTGCCAGCACCGTCAGACCTACCGCACAGGGCAGGCTCAGCAGACCGGTGATACGGGCAGCGGATTCCTCGGTTTCCCGCACACCCTTGTTGTCACCCATGGTCAGGAAAGAAGTGACCGCAGGCAGGACGCTGACGGTGATGGGAATGATGAAGGCGCAGGGCATATTGAAGATGGTCTGGGTCATGTTGAAAAGACCCTTCAGGGTGGCAGCGGCCTTTTGAGCCGTGACAGCGCCGCCCACCATATGGCTCATATACTGACCGGAGCTGATCAGGTGTACCAGCCGATCCATGTAAAGACCGGACTCAATAACCGTCAGCAGCTGCAGACCGGCAGAACCGATGGTGATGGGAATGGCAATAGCCAGCAGTTCCTTGACGGTGTCTTTCGTGGAGCCAACATACTCGGAAGTAGCGGGCAGACTCTTATAGGACTTGCGGAACTTAGCCAGCATATAGATAAGTGCCAGGGCACTGCCCATAGTAACGCCGATGATGGCGCCGCCGGCTGCCAAAGCCACATTGTTGGTCAGGTGAATGAGCAAAAATGCCAGCGCCAGACCCACAGCCAGCTTCACAAAGGCCTCGATCACCTGGGTGACGGAAGTGGGGGTCATGTTGCCCTGACCGTTGAAGTAGCCGCGGTAAGCGGACATCAGGCAGATCAGAATGCCGCAGGGGCCCAGGCAGGCGATGGAGATCCAGGCATCGGGCTGGTTCATCAGGTTCGCCAAAGGCTTGGCGCCGAAGATCATCAGCACGGAAGTCAAAGCGCCCATCACGGCAAAAATAGTCAGAGAGGTACGGAAAATTTTCCGCATACGGCCATACTGCTCCAGGGTGCTGGCCTGGCTGATCATCCGGCTGACGGCCACGGGCAGACCTGCCGTGGAGATCAGCAGCATAACGGAGTAGATATCGTAAGCAGTGGTGAAGTAACTGTAGCCCTCTGCGCCGATGGCCATGTTCAGCGGCAGCTTATAAAAGGCACCGATGAGCTTGACGATGGCGGTGGCCATAGCCAGCAATGCCGCACCCTGCAAAAAGTTTTGCTTTTTTGAGGTTTCAGACATAAGGAAAAATGCTCCTTTAAAGGATTTGTAGGGGCGGATTCCATATCCGCCCGTTGTGTTCGGGGGCATATGGAATGCCCCCCTACAAAGTCATTATTTTGCTTCCTCAAGTAACTTGGGAATCGCATAGCCGGTGATGTCTTCCACAACTTCGGGGAGGTTAATTGTGGGGAAACGGCCGGACTGATAGAGAATCTTGCCCCGCACCATGGTCATCGCCACATCGCCGCCCTTGGCAGAG
>JAFYMZ010000179.1 GCA_017548175.1 Clostridia bacterium
GCTGGCCATGGCAAACCCCACCCCCGAGATCATGCCCGAAGAGGCACGCAAGGGTGGCGCCTATATCATCGGCACCGGCCGCAGCGACTTCCCCAACCAGATCAACAACGTGCTGGCCTTCCCCGGTATTTTCCGCGGTGCATTGGATGTGCGCGCCAGCCAGATCAACGAGGAGATGAAGATCGCCGCCGCGCAGGCCATCGCCGATGCCGTTGGCGACAAGCTGAGCGTGGATTGCATCATGCCCTACAGCTTTGACCGTTCTGCCCACGAGGCAGTGGCCGAGGCTGTGCGCAAGGCCGCCCGTGACACCGGCGTGGCTCGGATCTGAGTTTGATCTACAACCAAAACAATACCGCCCGGTGGAACTTCCACCGGGCGGTTGTTTGTTTGATTCAATTTCTTTTGTGAGCAGCGCTTGTTGCCGGAAAATCAGCTTGCCGGAAGTGAACGATAATATGCGCTGTTGACTTCACTGAAGTAGGCGCTTAACCGGTGCAGTTCATCCCATAGTTCCCGCTGTTTTCCGTAGCGATCCGCCTCCTCACGGCATCGGTAATAACTGCGCCTTCCGTTATTCTCAATAATCAGCCGATTCCCTTGCGAGCGGATCAGATAGGTGCCGGTTTCCGTTTCAAATTCCCAATCTGCGTGAACCGACATCCAAAAGGCAGGACTTATGGGAACTGCACGCGGATAAAAGGTGGCTTTTTCCAGTGCGCTTTGCAGCCGCGGGATCGCGGCCCAGACTTCTTCCAAAGCATCATCCGTAAAACAAGGATCTTCCGTAGAGATCGTCGGTCGGTATCCTCCATAAGAGATTTTGGTAACGGTTTCTTTTGTAAAAGCCGGCAGTCCGGTCTGTTCGACAGAAACAGGCGTCCACATGATGGCAATCAACACCAGCAAAATCGATCCCAGCAAAAACAGGATGCGCTGCTTTTTCAAGGAATACGATTTGTACTTCTTCCAACACTTCATTGAAAACACCTCCTGCTTTTCTGCGCTTGGGGTGATAAATCACCATTCTTTGTTAACATTGTAACACTTTTTTTGCGCCGTGCAAGTGCTTTTCTGCAATTCATAAAATTTTCTCTAATCCCTATTTGAGCACGTATTTTTTGCTTGTGCTCCAAGGAATATGCAAAAACGATTCTGCGTGCAAAAGATTTCTCCAAAACCTTGCAGAAAAAGGCAAAAGTTAGAGAAAAAGTGCTTGCTTTTACACGAGATCTATGGTAGAATCTAAAGGCTATAATTGGCATTTGATACTATTAGGCTGAATATGGAGGCATGTAAATATGAATGAAGTAATGCAGATCATCGTGTCCGTTGCCCTGGTTCTGGTGGCAATCGTACTGATCCTGGTCATCCTGCTGCAGAGCGGCAAGTCCGACGGCCTGAGCGGCGCCCTGTCCGGTGCAGCTGAGACCTTCTTCGGCAAGAATAAGAGCCGCAGCATCGAGGCAAAGCTGGCCCGTGCTACTGCTTGGTGCGCCGGCATTTTTGTCCTGCTGACCTTTGTCCTGGCAATTTTCTAATGCAGCAAACAGGCCGCTCACCGAGCGGCCTGAATTGTTATATCCACCCATTACATTTTAACTATATTTTGGAATCGAGGTAATCGTTATGGCGAAAGAAAAAAAGACGGTTAGCGCCATCACATCTATGGATGTGGACTTTGCGCAGTGGTACACCGATATTGTTAAAAAAGCCGAGCTGGTCGACTACTCCAGCGTGCGCGGCTGTGTGATCCTTCGTCCATACGCCTATAGCATTTGGGAGAACATCCAGCACATCTTTGACGGCATGATCAAGGAGACCGGCCATCAGAACGTGTACCTGCCTATGTTCATTCCCGAGAGCCTGCTGCAGAAGGAAAAGGACCACGTAGAAGGCTTTGCTCCCGAGGTGGCTTGGGTCACCATGGGCGGCAGCGAAAAGCTGGAAGAGCGTATGTGCGTACGCCCCACCTCTGAGACGCTGTTCTGTGAGCACTTCTCTCACATCGTTCACTCCTGGCGCGACCTGCCCAAGCTGTACAACCAGTGGTGCAGCGTTGTCCGTTGGGAAAAGACCACCCGTCCTTTCCTGCGCAGCCGTGAGTTCCTGTGGCAGGAAGGCCACACTCTGCATCTGACCGCCGAAGAGGCACAGGCCGAGACCCTGCAGCAGCTGGAGGCTTATCGCACCCTGCTGGAAGAGTATCTCTGCATCCCCGTCATCCGCGGCCAGAAGACCGACAAGGAAAAGTTTGCCGGCGCCGTTGCCACCTATACCTGTGAAGCAATGATGCACGACGGCAAGGCTCTGCAGAGCGCAACCAGCCACTACTTCGGCGACGGCTTTGCCCGCGCCTTTGAGATCCAGTACACCGACAAGGAGAACAAGCTGCAGCATCCTCATCAGACCTCTTGGGGCTGCACCACCCGTCTGATTGGCGCCGTGATCATGTGCCACGGCGATGACAACGGTCTGGTTCTGCCTCCCGCCGTCGCCCCCGTGCAGGTGGTCGTTGTTCCCGTTGCCCAGCACAAGCCCGGCGTTCTGGACAAGGCTTATGCGCTGGCTGAGGAACTGAAGGCTGCCGGCATCCGCGTGCTGGTGGAGGACAGCGACAACTCTCTGGGTTGGAAGTGCGCCGAGCACGAGATGCGCGGTGTACCCCTGCGTCTGGAGATCGGCCCCCGCGACATCGAGAGCAACCAGTGCGTGCTGGTGCGTCGTGACAATCTGGAGAAGCAGGTCTTCTCTCTGGACGGTCTGGCCGACACCGTGAAGGAGCAGCTGGATGTCTTTGCCAAGGCCATCTTTGCCAAGGCCAAGGCCAATATGGAGCAGCACACCGTCAAGGCTACCACCGTGGAAGAGATGAAGGCTGCGCTGACCGAGCGTCCCAACTTCGTCAAGGCCATGTGGTGCGGCGACGAAGCTTGCGAGATTGCCATCAAGGATCAGACCGGTATGCCCTCTCGCTGCATCCCCTTCGAGCAGGAGCAGATCAGCGATGTTTGCCCCGTCTGCGGCAAGCCCGCCAAACACATGGTCGTGTTTGGTATCGCATACTAAGCAACAAAATCAAACAGCCTGTGGAGCGATCCGCAGGCTGTCTTTTTATGCAAGAAGAAAGGCTCCCTCGATGGAGGGAGCCTTTGTTTTATACGGGTGGAACGGTGTGTTTAGAAGAACAGACCCCAAGCCAGGAAGCCTGCACAGATGACAACACCGGTAAACAACAGGACAACCACCAGATAACCCATGATGTCCTTTGCCTTCAGGCCGGCAACGCCCAGTGCGGGCAGTGCCCAGAAGGGCTGCACCATATTGGTCCAGGCATCGCCCCATGCGATGGCCATGGCGGCACGGCCGGATTCGACACCCAGTGCTGCTGCAGCGGGCATAACGATGGGACCCTGAACGCCCCACTGACCGCCACCGGAAGGAACGAAGAAGTTAACGATACCGGCGGACAGGAAGGTCCATACGGGGAAGGTAACAGCATTGGAGATGCTGACGAAGAACTCGGAGATGACGCCGGCCAGAGATACACCGGTGGCGTTCTGCACGGTCATCATACCGATGATACCGGCGTAGAAGGGGAACTGCAGCAGGATGCCTGCGGCACCGGAAGCGGCCTCGCCGATGGCATCAACATACTTACGCAGATTGCCGTGAAGGATCAGACCCACGAACAGGAAGATGAAGTTTACGATGTTCAGGTTCAGGGAGTTGGCAACATTCTCACCTCTGGAGATGACACCGTAGAAGTAATATACGATATAGGCCAGACCTGCAATGCAAGTGATCGCCCACAGGATCTTGCTGTGCTCCATCTTTTCAGCGGGCGTATTGATCTGATAGACCTTTTCTTCCTTGTCTTCCAGCAGAGCGGGATTGACAACGATGGTATGTTCCTCTTCCGGATGCATTGCATACAGTACCAGAGGCATACCGATCAGGATCGCCAGACAAATGAGCAGGTTGACGGGATGGAAGATGGTGTCGCCGGTACCGGCTACGAATTGCATACCACCGGTGGTGTAGCCGCCACTCAGGGACAGGGGTACGGAACCGGACAGACCGGCGTGCCAAACGACGAAACCGGCATAAGCGGAAGCGATCAGCAGACGGTAGTCAACGCCACGGACGCGGCGGGCAATTTCCTTTGCCAGCAGTGCGCCGGCGATCAGACCAAAGCCCCAGTTCAGCCAGCAGCAAATGGTGGAAACGAAAGCGGTGATCAGGATGGCGCTGCGCTTGTCTTTTGCCAGCGAAGCAATGGCACCCAGACCCTTCTTACAAATCTTTGCGGA
>JAFYMZ010000180.1 GCA_017548175.1 Clostridia bacterium
CTTACAAATCTTTGCAGAGGCCATCGCAGAACCCAGCACCAGAACCAGCGCCATCTGCATTGCAATGGAAAGCAGACTCCAAAAACCGGAGCTGCCGCCCCAAGCCGCCAGGATCTCGACGGGTCCCATGCCGGTAGCGAACATTGCAGCGACGTAAACGACGATGGTTAGAATGATGGCGAACAGGAAGGGATCGGGCAGCCAACGATTGACCACGTTTACACAAGCATTGGTAAACTTCTTGAACATCTTTATTTCCTCCTTTTGAAATCCGATTCATGCAACACTGCGTTGCACATCTGTACGGGA
Source organism: Clostridia bacterium (assembly GCA_017548175.1). The sequence goes on from JAFYMZ010000180.1 coordinate 310, forward strand.
AATTCTACCTTCATTATAGTCCCCTTATTTCAAAAGTCAACAGAATACCCACCTATTTTTCACCTAATTTTCATCTTATTTTATCAATAATTTCAGCAATAAAGAAAGCCTGTGGATGCGTGTCCACAGGCTTTCGTTGCGGCAATTTATTTTTTCAGCAGGCGTGCGCCCACGGTACGGGCAATGGCCATAGCGGTGACATTGCTGGAGGGCAGCAGCATCGCATGCAGGCCCTGATGGAAGGTCAACACATCGCCGGGCAGGAAATCTTCTGCATAGAAGCCGCCGATTTCGGTGTCAAACTGACAATAATCAAAGGTCTCGCACAGGCTATCCACTTCATCCAGCATACAAACGGCGGTCAGAACCTTACTGACGGATGCCGGCACCAGCGCTTCTTCGGCATTCTTGGCATAGAGTAGCGGCAGGTCTTCGCCCACCGGTGCGCCGGCGGCGGGGATCAGACAAGCGGCGGCTGCCTTGCAGCACACATCCCGGTCAGACAAATCCAAATCGGGATCGGCCAGTTTCTCCAGCGCAATATCTGCGATCTGGCGGACGGCATCAAATCGGCTGCCAACCTCGCCGTTGGGCGCATCGGCATACAATTCTACCACAGCCAGCCGTTCTCTGCGGCCGGGGATCTCCAGAATGACTGCCAGATTTCGTGCGTTGTATCGGGTCAGCGTGCCGGTTTTTCCGCCAATGATGTGATAATACATCTCCAGATGAGGCTGGACTACGGTAGATTCCACCGTCTGCTTCCGGGGCATATCACCCATGACCACCAGTTCATATTCCGGCGCGTTCCAGATGCCGTCCAGCGCACGGTAGCGGTCGGCACACAGCAGCAACCGCAGCAGATCGTGCGCCGTGCTCAGGTTATCGATACCGGCCGGGTCACGGAACAAGCTGTTGTGCATGCCGATCGCAGCAGCTTTTTCGTTCATCCGTGCCACAAATGCGGCCAATGCCTCTGCCTCGGCGCAAGGTCTTTTTTCCATCTGATCCATATTCCATCCCTCGTTTCTACAAAGTTCGGTTGCCCTCATTATAAACGGCTTCTTGTGCCTTGGCAAGTGTTTTTCTTTTCAGTTTCGCAAACTGGCCCGCTTAAAAATATAAGAACTGACTATTTTAACCAAACCAGTTTTTGTGTTACATTGAATACAAATCCCATCAGTTGTTTTTAAGGAGGTCCTTATGAGCCAGTCTAAGAAAACCCGTTCCATCGTCATCACCGCATTTTTTGCCGCCGTCGTCTTTTTGGGCATTCAGTCCTTCCGCATCCCCATGCCCGCCGCCGTCGGCACACCCTTTCTGCACTTCGGTCACATTTTCGTGATGCTGGCGGTTCTGTGCCTGGGTCCCAAGCGCTCTGCCGCCGCAGGCGTGCTGGGTCTGGTCATCTTTGACCTGCTGAACGGATACATTCACGCCATCCCTAACGTTCTGGTAAGCACCATCATCAAGACGCTGGTCATCGGCGCGCTGTTCCTGCTGCTGAAGAAGCAGGCAAACGGCAACCAGAAGAAAGAATATGTCTACGCCGTCATCTGCGCCGCGCTGTACGGCATTCTGAACATCGTACTGGACTTCGTCTGGAACACCGTGGAGCTGGTGATCGCAGGCAGCAACCTGCAGGCCGCCATTACCGCCGAGCTGGCTTCCATTCCCGCCACTATGATCAATGCGGTCTTTACCGTCATCGGCATTGCCGTGCTGTATGTACCGGTGAGAGAGGCCTACCGCCGCGCCATTAAGGAGTAAATTATGGATCACAAACTGGAGAAAATCCAGCGGCTGCTGCAGGAAAACGGGCTGGATGGCTGGTTATTTACCGATTATCACGGTCACGACCACATCACCCGGGACTTTTTGCAGTTGACCGACCGGTTTTGCACCCGGCGACTCTTTTATCTGATCCCTGCCCAAGGGCAGCCGGTGAAACTGTTGTCGGCCATCGAGCCGCTGCTGCTGGATCACCTGCCCGGTGAAAAGCGCCTGTATCACGGCATTCGCGGGCAGCGCGAGGCGCTGGCTTCCCTGCTGCTGCCGGGGCAGAAAATTGCCGCGCAGTACTCCCCTATGGGCAACGTGCCCACCATCAGCACGATGGATGCAGGTTTAGTGGAATATCTGCGCAGTTTCGGCATAGAACTGGTGAGTTCTGCCGACTTGATGCAGCATTTCGGTGCCGTTTTGACCGAGGCGCAAATTGAAAGCCACCGACAGGCCGGTGTCATTATTCATCGGATCTTGGATGAGACCTTTTCTTGGATCCGGCAACAACTGAACGCCGGCATCTATCTCGACGAGTGGCTGCTGCTGCAGCATATGAAAGAAATCATCGCGCAGCAACCCATTTATATGGATTCTCCCCCCTTCTTTGGCATTGACGATCACGCAGCCAACCCCGGCTATGAGCCCGAACCCGAAGGGTCCTATCAGATCAAGGAAGGCAGCCGTCTGATCGTGGACATTGCCGGCCGTCTGCCCCAAGCGGATGCCATATACTATGATGTGTCCTGGTGTATGAATGTGGGCGCTGCCATTGACCCCGAATACCAGCGGTGGTTTGATTTGGTGAAAGAGGCTCGGCAGGCGGCCTTTGATATGATTCAGTCCCGTCTGGATGCCGGTCAGGATATCTGCGGCTGCGAAGTGGACGCACATCTGCAGCGTTTCTTCCGGGAGCGCGGCGCGGCACAGTATTTGCTGCATCGGACAGGTCACAACATCGGTCACCGCTGCCACGGCATCGGCGCCAATCTGGACGATTATGAGACCCACGATGACCGCCGTTTGCTGCCCGGCACCATGTTCTCCATCGAACCCGGCATCTACGCGGCACCCTATGGCGTGCGGTTGGAATATGACGTACACATCACGCCGGAACGGAAACTGCGGATCTACGGTCCTGTGCAGGAAGAAATCCTGATTATTTGACAATTTTCCTTCGTTGACAAATCGATTCAACCCCCGTATACTGAAGCCTGTGGGATACCACAGGCTTTTTTATGAAGGAGGTTTCTGCAATGGAGCTTGTATTATTGACCGCCTTGGGTGTAGGCGGCGCCACCATCTTCGGCTCGTTGATGGGCTTTGTGTTTAAGGATATTTCGCACCGATTTTCTGATATTGTACTTTCCTTTGCCGCAGGTGTGATGCTTTCTGCCGCGATTTTGGGACTGATTTTACCCTCCGTGGAGTACGGCGGCAAGTCAGGGCTGATCATCACCGTGATCGGCATCTTTTCCGGTGCATTTTGTCTTAACCTGATTGACAAGGTGGTTCCCCATCTGCACAAACTGGCAGGCAGCGACATCGAGGCGCACAACAATGCAAATCTCAGCAAGGTTCTGCTTTTCGTCTTCGCCATTGCAATTCATAATCTGCCGGAAGGCATCGCCGCAGGTGTCAGCTTCGGATCGGACAATCTCTCACAGGCACTGATGATCGCCGGCGGCATTGCGCTGCAGAACATTCCCGAAGGAATGGTCATCATCGGCCCTATGCTGAATGCCGGCGTCACTCCAAAAAAGACTTTTTTCTGCGCCATGCTTACCGGTTTGATTGAAGTTGTCGGCACGCTCATCGGCTATTTCGCCGTCAATTTGGCTTCGGCGATTCTGCCCTTTGCACTGGCATTTGCCGGCGGCACCATGCTGTATGTAGTTAGCGATGAAATGATTCCCGAAACCCATGCCCACGGCAGTCAGCGCGGCGCCACCTATGCTCTGCTGGTGGGTTTTTGCGTAATGTTAATCAGCGATGTGCTGTTAGGTTGATTCCACAGTCCTCCCGCAGGCCAAACGGTCTGCGGGATTTTTTTGTACATTTTTTGCAGAAAATACCACAATATATTGCAACCGGACATTTTTTGCAGTACAATATAGGCGGTGATTTTCATCACCAAAACTCACATTTCAGAGAGGGGTTCGCATCATGAAACACGATGCTATTTACGACGCACGAAAACTGGGTCTGCCCAGAATGCTGCTGCTGGGTTTGCAGCACATGTTCGCGATGTTTGGCGCCACCATTCTGGTGCCCATTCTGGTGAACAACTATTTTGAGGGCGAAGGCCTTTCCATTCAGGTCACCCTGATCTGTGCCGGTTTGGGCACGCTGTTCTTCCACCTGTGCGCAAAACTGAAGGTTCCTGCTTTCCTGGGCTCTTCTTTCGCATTTTTGGGCGGCTTCCAGACGGTTGCAAATCTGGACACTGGCATTTTCGCTGATATGAGCATGGGCGAAAAGCTGCCCTATGCCTGCGGCGGCATCGTCGTTGCCGGTGTGCTGTATCTGACGTTGGCTTTGATCATTAAAGTGGTCGGTATCCGCCGCGTGATGCGGTTCCTGCCCCCCGTGGTCACCGGTCCCATCATCATCTGCATCGGTTTGTCCTTGGCTCCCTCTGCCGTAACCAATGCTTCCAGCAACTGGCTGCTGGCGTTCCTTGCACTGGGCACCATCATTGCCTTCAGCATCTGGGGCAAGGGTATGCTCAAGATCATCCCCATTCTGATGGGCGTGGTCATCCCCTATGCCGTGGCACTGGTGCTGCACTTCTGCGGTGTCACCAACCCCGACGGCAGCGCAATTCTGAGCTTTTCCGAAGTGGCTTCCGCTTCTTGGGTGGGTCTGCCTCCCTTCCAGCTGTGCAAGTTTGACCTGACCGCCATTCTGGTCATGGCACCCATTGCACTGGCGACCATGATGGAGCACATCGGCGATATGTCCGCCATTTCCGCCACCGTGGGCAAGAACTATATCGAAGATCCCGGTCTGGACCGCACCTTGATCGGTGACGGTATTGCCACAGCCTTCTCCGCACTGGTGGGCGGCCCCGCCAACACCACCTACGGCGAGAACACCGGCGTGCTGGAGCTGAGCCGCGTCTTTGACCCCCGCGTCATCCGTCTGGCTGCCGTCTACGCCATCGCACTGAGCTTTATCCCCAAGATGGCCGGCGTCATTGGCTCCCTGCCCTCTGCCATCATCGGCGGTGTCAGCTTTATGCTGTACGGTATGATTTCTGCCGTCGGCGTACGCAACGTGGTTGAGAACAAGGTGGACTTCACCCAGTCCCGCAACCTGATCATTGCAGCCGTCATTCTGGTCAGCGGTCTGGGCTTTGCCTCCGGCCTGACCTTCACCGTGGCCGGTGTTCCCGTAACCCTCACCGGTCTGGCCATCGCCGCCATCGCAGGTGTGGTGCTGAACGCCATCCTGCCCGGCAACAACTATAAGTTTGACGAATAAGGAATCGGCAACAATTGCATCGCAAGTACAGAACCGACCCGGCAGATTTCCGGGTCGGTTCTTGTTTTTGTCCGCACGGTATGATAGGATACAAACAGGAAGAAATCGTAAGGAGGGCGCACATATGACCTTTGAGAAACTGAGTCAAGCCAACGTGGACCGATACTTGGTCTATTTGAAAACGGCAATGGATACCGAACCGGAACTGATGATGGCAGACGTGCCGGACGAAGCCGGCATCCGCCAACGGGTCACCGACCCGTTTTACCAGCGTACCACCTCCATTCTGGCCATGGAGGACAACGCCGTCATCGGACGCATTGAGTTTCACTTTTACGGTGTCATGCAGGACGGGTATAAAATGGCCTATGTAGACTGGGTCTATGTATTGCCCCGGTATCGCCATCAAGGGGTTGCGCAGGCACTGTTCCGGGAACTGGAGAAGGAATGCGCAGCATTCGGCATCGACCAGTATTATTTGATCCGGTCAGAGCGGCCGGAGCCGGATCGCTTCTATCGGGCTTTTCCCGATGCCGAATTATCCACCGCGCCTCTGCTGCGCCGTTTTTTCCAAAAATAAAAAAAGCGCCCCTTCGGCGCTTCACAACATATCACATCAAATAGAAATGACCCTTGAGATGTATCTTGCAACTACAATCTCAAGGGTCATTTCTGAGAGTTCTTGGTATCTAACATCATTGATATACCTCTCTTTCATTAGATTCACGAAACTACAGGAATGCTTCGTGTTCGACTCTTATCTATTACCATCGAGCTTTTGCTCTTTGGTTGTCTATACTATAGCACAGGAATCCCGGCTTTTCAATTGGGAATGTTCTATGAAAATTTACTGTATTTTTTGTGCATAAGGGAGAACTTCTTTTGACATGGCTGGAAAGCATTGACACGCCATTGCGCACGGTGCTATAATAAAAATGTTGAGTGACTGTCGGGTGACCCCCGGCGGTCTTTTTTTATGCACAACAGCCAACCCAAAGCGGGTTGGCTGTTGTCTTACAGGAATGGATGAAAGAAGGATTTTCTGTTATTCCAGCGGGCCGTCGTAATCTACGATGCCGCCAATATTGGTCACACGGGAATACCCCAGCTTTTTCAGCACGCCGGCCATACGGCTGCTTCTGGCGCCGCTGTGGCAATAAACGAACACGGGGGTATCTTTGTCCGGGATCAGGTTTTCTGCCTGATTCCAGGCCTGCAGCGGCAGATTCAGGCTGCCTGCGATGTGCCCCGACCGATATTCTTCGGGAGAGCGGGCATCCAGCAATACGGCACCCGGCGTTGCGGCATAGGTCTCCAGGCCTTTTTTCAAATTGGGTTTGTTCAGCAGATCCAGCACCGACATCTTCTGTGCCTCCTTTTACATCATTGCCAAAATGGCTTCTTTATCTTTTTCACCGGTAGAGCGATCGACCACTTCACCGTTTCGAATGACCAGCAGCGTGGGGATGCTCATCACGCGGAACTTGCGCGCCAATTCCTTCTGCTCGTCCACATTGACCTTGCCCACTTTCCAATCTTGGCGTTCCGCCGCGATTTCCTCTACCAAAGGCAATACCGCACGGCAAGGTCCGCACCAAGGTGCCCAAAAGTCCAGCAGCACAGGCTTGTCCGACTGCATCACTTCGCGCTCAAAATTATCCTTATCAATCAAAATCGCAGACATGGGATATCCTCCTTTTGGTTTTTTCTTGCTTATAGTATACCACATAGGTATACATTTTTCCATAGGTTTTTTGCATTTTTTTATAATTTTTTTGCGCATTATGAAAACAAAGCTGTGCAGAACCCGGGTTCCGCCACAGCGTTGTTTTACTGCAAATCATTATCTCGCTTATCGATTGGTAAGCAGTCATGCCGACCCTGCCGGATCACCTTGCCGCAATGATACGCAATATTCAGTTGGTGTGCGGAAAAACAAAAAACTGCAGCAACCCAAATGGATCGCTGCAGCCGTATTCCCGCAACAAATGTCAAGATTGCGCACAGCGGATTTCAGGATCATAAAAGCCCCCGGAAGCAATGCTGCTTCCGGAGGCTTGTTGGTTTTATTGATTATTCCCACTCGCTTACGAGTTCTTTCCCACAGTTACTTTTCGCCTTATTTTGGGCTAATTTCCGTGAGATTTCTCTCGTTTTGCTTCGTTTTTCTCTGTATTCTCTGTGTTATCAGCCCGTTTGGTACTGTTTTGGTATCAAAGTTTGGTATCAATTTTCTGAAAAATCGGCGGAGAAAAAATTCGTTATTCTTTTTGAGCAAGTGATACCGTAACTGATGATATGTTGCAAATGGCTTGTAAGTTAGTATTCCTTGGTGAGCAAAGACATTATATCATATTACGTAGCGCATTACAAACATAACAATACATCATATTTAATAATCGATGTATGTACTCATTTTATTTCCAAACGGATATACGCTGTACCAGGAGGAGCCACTATTCTAGGTCCACGTTCTCCGGATATTGGAGTATCCGTTCGCGTCGATAAATCACCATCATTCAGTGCAATCATGAATGGCTTAATGATTCTGTCTTTCGGAATACCATTAAGAATATACTTTTGTGTTGGATTATATGGCGCAAATAAGTCGTAAACATTACGTAACGTAGTGATGACTTCGTGCGCAATTTGTCGAACAAGAGCATATTGAAGGTATTTAATTGCTATCGTATCTCCACTTGGAGCAATGTGCGTTAAAATGTTGGCAGTGCTTGTGATAATACCCTTATAGACTGAATCCATCTTATTGAAGTTATCGACATGCAGAAGCCCGGAGAGGTGTTTGAATTCGACGGCATGAAGGTGAAGGTGCTTGGCGTGGCCAACGAATACACAAACAATCCCTATAACAATTCGTCAACCATCCTAAGGGTATGGGACAGAAAGAAATCCATTGTCTTTCTGGGAGATGCCGGAGTGGAATGTGGCGACAAGGTTCTGAACGGTCCTTTCCGCAACGACCTTGACTGCGAATACCTGCAAATGGCACACCACGGACAGCAGGGATGCTCGGAAGATTTCTACCGTTCCGTGAAATTCCGCGTATGCCTTTGGCCCACTCCTACATGGGTGTGGAACAACAATCA
>JAFYMZ010000181.1 GCA_017548175.1 Clostridia bacterium
GCAGAGTGCTGCTTGATGAAGCAGGTGGAGGCACAGATCAGCGCCACCAGCACCACTACGCTCACCTTGATCCACTTGGCTGCGTCCTGTTTCTTCAGCCACACCGAAGCGATGCCGAGGGAGTAACCCACGTGGCAGGAGGGGCACACGTTGGTGTTGGTGTCGAACGTGTACAGGAAGCCGATGCAGTCGGTGAAGAAATTGTCCCGGGGGAAGACCTCGGGGCGCAGATCCTGTCGGTTGGGGTACAGGATGTACACCACCATGGCCATACCCTGCACCAGCATAATAAAGATCTGCAGCTTCTTGAAGCTTTCCACATCGTACAGTGCAAAATAGCCCAGCGAACCCACCACCAGCGCATACCACAGCACGTAGGGGATGAGGAAGATCTCCATAAAGGGGATCACGTCGTCCAGCCAACAGTGGATCACGTGGCAGCTGTCTGCCGGAATGAGGGTCTCGGTAAGGGTGTACATCAGAAAATAGCCCACCCAACCCAAAAGCAGCAGCAGATGGGAGTACTGCGGCGTGCAGATGTTGTTCAGCCGCAGGTTCCGGTAGTTAACGACGGGTGGTTTCATGGGCAACCTCCTGAGGAATGTTGGTGGGGTACAGGCGCTTTGCCATATTGCGATAGGGCACGACAATGTGCTGCGGCAGGGCACAGGCCAGCGCGGTGACGCGATCCATCAGCGCGCGGGCGATGCGCACCCGTTCTTCCTTGATGTCGGCGGTGGGATCAAAGGCCACCGGCTTGCCCAGCACGGCCCGCTTCAGCTTGGGTGCCACATACATGGGCACGAACTGCAGCACCTGTCCGGTCTTTTTATAATAGAGCTTTGCCACGTCGATGAACTTGTCCTGAAACTCGTAGACGATGTGGTTGTGTCTGACGTCGTGCTCGGGGAAGATGATGATGTTCTCTCCGCTCTGCAGCGCCTCCAGCGTGGTGCGGAAGGTGTTCATCAGGCGCATATCGTGGTACACCGGAATGGTGTTGGCATTGTTGAACACACACACCGACAGCGGCGTGATGAGATAGGACACCAGGCGGAAATACCAGTGGGTCCAGCGGGGCTTTTGAGACCAGAAGTCCTGAAAGGCATAGGCCGGGACCTCTTTCCACGTCATCATCTGTCCGGCGGTCCAGATTTTTTTCGGGCCGGGGAAGTACAGCTCGCCCACGATGGGGCCGTTCAGTTGGGCGTGATTGCCCACGACGATGCAGGGGGCCTCCGGCAGGTGCTCCAGTCCCAGCACCCGGGTCTTGGGATAGCACAATTTCACCGCCGTCTTAATGATGCGAAACATCACCGTCGGTTTCTTTTCTTCCATCGGTCGAGCCTCCTTTCAAAGGGTTCAAAGAATATTATACCACAGGATTTCCAAAAAGAAATGAACATTTTATGAAATTCCCACATTATGGGAAAGCGAGGTGGTACCCCTCCGCCATAAGCAAAACCCACACCCCGTCAGGGTGTGTTTCTTGTTTGGCGGAGAAGGAGGGATTTGCTTTTCTGCGGAAAAGCCAGGTTGGTTGCGGCGTGCCCCCGGCACACCGCCAAGAGCCGCCTTTCAAATCCCTCCTCGCAAAATCCATACCAAAACAAAAAACACACCCCGTTTGGGGTGTGTTTTTTGTTTGGCGGAGAAGGAGGGATTTGAACCCTCGCGACCCTTTCGAGCCCTACTCCCTTAGCAGGGGAGCCCCTTCACCACTTGGGTACTTCTCCATGCGGCACGCGTTTGCGTATTCGCATAGTATACTTTACCACATCCAAACGGAAAATGCAAGTGTTTTTTTGCGCCCAACGCAAGATTTTCCTCGTTTTCCTGCAGTTTGCATTTCGCTTTTGGATATGATATGATAAAGTCAGAGAAATATCCGCATAGAAAGGGGAGTTTTCCCTTGAAACGAACCGTTTTGCTGCTGTTGGCCCTCTGCCTGCTGCTGCCCGCCCTGTCCGGCTGCAGCAAAGAGACCCATTCCTTTGACGCAGCCGCCGTTACCGCGCCGTCGGAAGCATTTCCGTTGAGCCGCGTGGCCGGGCTGACCCTTACCGCGCCCGAGAACTTTTCCGCCGAAGAACAGGGCTATGCCTGGTATGCGCCCACCTATCCCGCCGACGGCTCCTGCATCACCATCCACACCGCCGCCACCAATCCCCAGTTCGCCAGCTACACCGCCGAACACGTGAAGCAGGCGCTGGAGGCCAGTTATCAGGCCTCGCTGGAGACCGAAGTCTCCGTCACCATCGACAACTTTGCCTTTTGCACCGTGGCCGGATTCAAGGCCCTGCAGATGGAGTATCACTTTACTTACCGGGACATCGATATGCGCTGCCTGCAGTATCTGATCCAAGCCGATCAGGCCTATACCGTCACCTGCATTCAGGTGGCCGAGGCCAAATGGATGACGGAATTTGCCGCCGTGGCCGAAAGCCTCGCCTTTGATTGGGAGCTGGTCTCCCGCACGTAACCCCCACCCTCTGAAAAGGAGTTTGTATGAAAAAAGCCTTGAAGCTGCTCTTCAGCCAGACCGCCGTGGTGGCGTTGCTGATGCTGCTGCAATTGGCAACGCTGGTCACCACCCTGTGGCGACTGAGTCAATATTCCGCCTATATCAACGCCGCGCTGCTGGTGCTGTCTTTGCTGGTGGTGCTGCGCGTGGTCTCCAGCCACACCAACCCATCCTTCCAATTGGCGTGGGTCATCCTGATTTTGGGATTTCCGGTGTTTGGCGGCCTGTTTTACCTGTTCATTTACAGCCAGCAGCACAGCCGCCGCTATTTGCGGCAGTTGGAGCAGCAATGGCGCTGGCTGAGCGTGCAATTGCCGGAGGACACCGCCGCGCGAGATGCGTGGGCGGCACAATACCCCGAGGACACCCGCACGCTGCATTATCTGGCGCAAATGGGCTACCGCCCCTGCGGCGGCACCCAAGCCACCTATCTCTCCCCCGGTGAGGACTGGGGCCGCGCGATGCTGGAGGACCTGCGGCAGGCGCGCCGGTATATTTATCTGGAGTTTTTCATTCTGGAGGACGGGCAGCTATGGCAGGAGATTTTGTCCATCCTGCGCGAGCGTGCCGTCGCCGGCGTGGACGTGCGCCTGCTGTAC
>JAFYMZ010000182.1 GCA_017548175.1 Clostridia bacterium
AAAAGCCCACACCGCACGGTGTGGGCTTTGTTATTTTATTCGGGTTCAGCGCTTGCCATACAGTTCGGCGATCTTGACCAGCATATCCACACACTTATCCATTTCCTGTACCACGGCAAACTCCAGACGGCCGTGATGGTTGTGGCTGGCGGTGCCCAGATTGGGACAGGGCAAGCCCATAAAGGACAGGCGGGAGCCGTCGGTGCCGCCGCGGACGGGCGGGCTGACGGGCGTGCCGCCGCAGGCGGTGACGGCCTCGTAGGCCACCTCCACCAGATGCCAGTGCTTGCGGATGACTTCTTCCAGATTGCGGTAGGAGTCCTGCAGGGTGACGGTGACGGTGCCTGCGCCGTACTTGGCATTCAGGTAGTCGGCGATGCGCAGCACGGTTTCCTTGCGTGCGGTGAGTTTCTCCCAATCGTGGTCCCGGAGGATATAGCGCATCTGCACGGTCTCTTCCGCACCGGTGAACTTGGTCAGGTGATAGAAGCCCTCGTGCCCTTCGGTATGGGCAGGGGTCTCGGCAGGCGGCAGCATAGAATTGAACTCCATGCCGATGAGCAGGGCGTTTTTCATCTTATTCTTGGCGTCGCCGGGGTGGATGTTTTTGCCCTTGACGGCAATGGAAGCAGAGGCCGCGTTGAAGGTCTCGTACTCCACCTGTCCGAAGGCGCCGCCGTCTACGGTATAGGCATAGGGTGCGCCGAAGCCGGCCACGTCAAACAAATCAGCGCCGCGGCCGATTTCTTCGTCGGGGGTGAAGCCGATGCAAACATCGCCGTGGGGCGGGGCATCGGGGGCAAGCAGGCGCTGGCAGGCGGTCATGATCTCGGCGATGCCGGCCTTATTATCGGCACCCAGCAGGGTGCGGCCGTCGGTGGTCACCAGATCGCAGCCGCGATAGTCGGCCAGCACGGGGAACTCACGTTCGCTGAGCACGGCACCGGTTTCTTCGCTGAGCAGCAGGTCGCTGCCGTCATAATGCAGCACCTGCGGCTGCACGCCGGTGCAGGGCACGTCGTTGGCCACGTCCATATGGGCGATAAAGCCGATGGCCGGGGCGGTACAGTTCGGAATGTTGGCCGGAATGCGGCCGTAGACATAGCCGTGTTCGTCCTGCCGCACATCGGACAGGCCCAGTTCCCGCATTTCTTCGGCCAGCGCTGCAGCCAGCACCAGCTGCTCCGGCGTAGACGGGCAGGTATCACTGCTGCCGGTGGACGGGGTGTCAAAGCGGGCATACCGCATCAATCGTTCATAAGCGCGCATACAAGGGCCTCCCTGTTGTGATATTTATCGTTTGCCGGCGGTTGCGTCCGGCAGATTGGGCAAGGGGTTCTTATCGGGGGTCACGGGTTTGTCGGAGTCTCCGTTGCCGGAGCCGCCGGGGACCTTCAGGTCGGTGATCAGGTCGGCATAGTCTGCCAGATTCAGACGGATCACGTGGAAGGCACTGTCGTTGGCGGCCAGCGCATAGGGGTCCAGATACAGCACCAGCTCGGTCTGGGTCATCGCGAAGTTTTTCAGCAGGTCTGCTGCCTGAAAGGTCACCACAGAGCCGGGCGCGATGATGCCTTGATTCTGCGCCCAAACGGTCACATCGGCAAGGACGCGTTCCTGTGCCTTGTCGTAACTGTTGCCGAACAGTTCCTCGGCCTGCAGCACCCAGCCGGTATCCAGCAGCAGCACTTCGCCCAAGCGGTAGGTCTTTTGGGTCTTGCCGTCCAAGCAGGTGCTGTAGACGAACTCCATCGACATATAATGAGCCGGTGCATCAAACATCTGGCAGGTGACGCGGGTGTTGAAGGGGGTGTCGGTGACGGTAACGGTATCCCAATCATCGCCGTAGTACTGCTTGACGCGGTTGAAATACGCCTGTGCATCTTCCTTGAAGGCATCGAACTGGATGCGGAAATGCTCGTTGATGCGCTGGAAGGAAGCCGCATAGCCGCTGGGTGCCAGGAAGGTGGGCACCCGACCCTCGTAAGTCGCCAGCACGCTGCCGGCGGCATTGCGCAGGGTGGTGGTGTAGACCAAGTCGTCGGAGCGGATGGATTCCACATCGACGGGTTCGTCCTTGTTTTCGGCAGAAGAACCCTGACCCGGATTGGTCTGTTCATTTTTCTGGTCTTCGGGGGATTCGTAGGGGAAGAGCGAGCTGCAGCCGGTGCAGACAAGCAGGCTCACACAAAGAAGCAATGCCAATGCGGCACGCAGGGGTTTGTTCATCATAAAGAAACTCCTTTTCGGAAAGCCCAAGGGCTTTGGAGGAATAAAAACAGAATCAGTACCCTATATTATAATAAAAAACCGCCCGCAAGTCAAATTTGCGGGCGGTTTGGGTGTTTTTATGCGGTTTTACAGCCACACTACGGTAATGCCGTTGTTGTGATGCTCCAGATCGCGGTCACCGCGCACCTCGGCGCAGGCAACCAAGATCTGCCGGGTCACCGGACTGAACATGGAAAACTCCTCGCCGATGACATAGTCGCGGATCTTGCCTGCGGCTTTCATTGCGGCCAGTTCTTTCCGCACGGCGATGCGGATCTTGCCGCCGGTGCCGGAGGAACCGTAGCCGTGGATCAGTTTGATCACGGTGACACCCGTCTTGCGGTGGGTATCCATCTGGAAGTGCATCCGCTTGAGGGCGTGCTCTACCAGCGGCATACCGGCCTCCAGATCCAGAGTGGCGTAACGGGACTTATTTGGCGGCATTCTTTTCGACCATCTCGACGAAATGGCGGAAGTAGGGTGCGTAGTCGGGGGTACGGTCGTCCCAGGTACGGCCGGTCAGGCGCTCGGGGTGGAACTGGGTGGCCAGAATGGGCAGAGTGTCGTGCTCGTAAGCTTCGATGATGCCTTCGATGCTGCGTGCGGTGACGTGCAGGCCGGGGGCCAGATCCTTGACTGCCTGATGATGGGTGCTGTTGGACTTGAAGACGGGTCCAAAGATGCTATGCAGCACGGAGCCGGGCTCGGCATAGACATCGTGACGGATCTCGCCGTGCATATGGATCCAGCCCTTCTGTGCCAGCAGATCCTGCCACAAGGTACCGCCCAGATAGCAGTTCAGCACCTGAGAGCCGCGGCAGATGCCCAGAATGGGCTTGCCCTTGTCCATAAAGGCCTTGATGAGGGGTACCTCAAAGGCGGTACGCAGGGGATCGCACTTGACGGTATCATTAAAAGGCTCTTCGCCGTACAGGTCGGGGTCCACGTCAGCGCCGCCGCTCAGCAGCAGGCCGTCGCACAGTTCAGCCAGTTCCTCGGGGCACTGCTCATAGGCAATGATGGGAATACCGCCGGCGTTGAAGATGGCCTCGCCATAGGTGACGACTGCCTGGATCTGGCGGCTCTTGCCGTCCTTTTCAAAGCTCAGCGCATTGGTATCGCTGGTAATGCAAATTACGGGCTTTCCGTTCAGCATAGGTAATACCTTCTTTATTGATCATAGATTTGTGCCGCAGCACTAAAGTTTATCGTAGCAGAAAGCAAAGTTTTTTTCAAGACAAAGCCACTCAATTTTCGCCGATATACACCAGATTTTTAATTTTATCGTAAACGGCGGGGCCGAGACCCTCTGCCTCCAGCAGTTGGGATACGGCGGTAAAGCTGCCCAGCTTCTGCCGCAGCGCAAGGATATTTTGCGCCAGCACTTCGCCCACGCCGGGCAGTTCCTGCAATTGCGCGGCGGTGGCGGTATTCAGATCGATGCGGGCGGAATCGGGGCCCTCCGTCTGCGGTCCGGACAGGTGGATCTCGCCGGCAGACGTGCCGGTATGGGTGCCCTGCAGCAGGGTATTTCCCAGCAGCAGGCTGCCCCGTCCCAAGGCGAGCCCGGCCAGAAATGCCAACAGAACGGCCAGCAAAATCAGCCAATATTTTCCTTTCACGGCAGGCACCCCCTTCATAGAAATTTTACCGGAACGCGGTTGAAATCCGATGGGTTCTTTGTTATGATAATATTGATACCATTATTATATATTGCGTTGCCGTTCCGCGCAAGCAGGAACGCTGAGATACAAGGGAGGATTTTGCCATGAAACGACGTTTGTTATGCATTTTTCTGCTGCTTTGTTGCCTGTCCGTACAGGTGCTGGCAGTAGAGCCCCCCGCTATGACCGCAAAAGCGGCACTGCTGTATGAGGCATCCACCGACACGGTGCTGTATGCCCTGAACGCCGACCAGCAGATGTACCCCGCCAGCACCACCAAACTGATGACGGCGGCACTGGCCATGGAATACGGCAATCCCGAAGATACCGTGACGGTACGCCAGTCGGCCATCGACGATATCGTGTCCTACGGCAATGACCTGCGCAACAGCGTGTATTTCCTCACCGGTGAGCAGGTGCAGTTTATGGATATGCTGGACATGCTGCTGGTGTACTCCAACAACACCGCTGCCAACATTTTGGCCGAGCACGTGGCCGGTGACATCCAGTCCTTCGTGGACCTGATGAACAGCAAGGCACAGGAACTGGGCTGCACGGGAACCAACTTCGTCAATACCCACGGCCTGCACGTGGAGACCCATTACACCACCGCCAACGACCTGCTGAAGATCGCGCAGTATGCCATGAGCAACGAGAAGATCGTGGCGTCTATGCAGAAGGCCAGCATCAAGACCCCCGTTACCAACAAGCACAAGACCCAGACCACCCTGAGCAACACCAACCTGCTGACCAGTACCTATAAGCAGGTGGGTCTCATCGGCGGTAAGACCGGCAGCACCACCGCCGCCGGTTATTGTCTGGTGGCCGCCTGTCAGGAAGACGACAAGGTTTATTACTCCGTGCTGCTGGATTGTGACACCACCACCGGCCGCTTCAGCGAGACCAAGTCGCTGTTCAAGTTCGGCAAGGAGTCCTTCTCTGTACAGACGCTGCTGAGCGCCACCGAACCCGTTTGCGAGGCGCCGGTGCGGTTGTCCTCCAACGCCGATTCGGTGATGCTGGTGCCGGAGCACAGCATTTCGGCGCTGCTGCCCAACGATTTTGATGCCAAGGCGGTGGAGCTGGATTACAGTTATAACGAAGGCATCACCGCCCCCGTTGCCGTAGGCGACGTACTGGGCAAGGTGACGGTGCGCTATAACGGTCACGAGTACGGCCAGATCAATCTGGTGGCGGCCTCCAAGGTCGAGCGCAACAACCTGCTGTACTTCCTGGATCAGGTGACGGCATTCTTCTCCGGCACGGTCTTTAAGGTGATCCTGATTGCGGTCATCGTGCTGATCGTTCTGCTGGTGGGCTATATCGTACTGGTGAACAAGCGTCGGAAGCGTCGCAACCGCAGCAGTGGCGGTACCCGCCGCAAGACCCACGGCCGATACAAGGGTCGTCATTAAAACAAAATCACACATGAAAACGCCTCCGTATGACAAGCATACGGAGGCGTTTTTTGCATCTCTGTTACAGTTGAAATACGGCTTCGGCCAAGGCCATAGTTTCCTCAACGGTGCGGTTTTCATCCCGCAGGATCACGGGGAAGCCGGCGTGCAGGAACTTGTTGTAGTTCTCGACGGAGTTGATGCGCTTTAAGCACTCCCGGAAGTTTTCCAGCGCGGCCTGAGGGTCGGCTTCCTCCATCATCAGGCGGTAGAGGAACTGCTTTTCCCGGTCGGGGCGCTCGAAGAACCGGCGCACGGAGATGTCGGGGTCGGCCAGCATCACCAGCACGTGATGGTCCCCGGCCACTTCGCGTAGCGTCTCGATGGAGATATTGGTGTCCACGAACACCGGCTTACCGTCGGTCTGCAGCTCACTGAGCATCTGCAGTTCCACGATCTCGCACTCTTTGGAGGTGCGGGTGATCCAAGCCTCGTACTCGTCGGGGGTGCGACGGATGAAATCGTGCCAATCCTCCAGATCGCGGGTGTAGGTCAGGCCGGGGAACTGCGCTTTGTCCAGTTCATCCAGCCGGGCATTGTGATAATTTTCTTCACAGGCGATGCCGCCGTGCTTTTCGGCCAGCCGCTTTACCATAGTGGACTTGCCGGCATAGGCGGTGCCGATGATGAAATACATATTTTCAAGTTTCATATGCAGAGTTCCTCTTTATGCAAACACGGCGATGAGCCCCATACTGGCCAGCGTGACGATGGCGCCGGCAATGAGCACGCCCAAAAGGATGACGGGCAGCGCGTGGCGGATGCGCATTTCCAGCATTGCGGCCACCAAGGTGCCCGTCCACGCGCCGGTGCCCGGCAGCGGAATGGCCACCAGAATGCACAGGCCCAGCAGCTCGTATTTTTCCACCAGTTTGGCATTTTTCGCAGCCTTTTCTTCCATCTTGCTTACCAAGCGCTCGAAGCGGTGGCTGATTTTTCGCAGCCAGGAAAAGGCCCAGCGGACGCCCAGCATAATAAAGGGGGTGGGCAGCATATTACCGATGACGCAGATC
>JAFYMZ010000183.1 GCA_017548175.1 Clostridia bacterium
CGAACATCAGACGACCGGTGAACTCGTCTACGATGACGATCTCGCCGTCACGGATGACGTAGTCCACGTCGCGGCGCATACAGCCGTGGGCCTTGATGGCCGGATTGATGTGATGCAGCAGGGTGGCGTTTTCCGGCTCGGTGATGGTGCCGCACTTGAAGTACTGCTCGGTCTTCATAGCGCCGCGGGGGGTGATGGTGGCAGTCTTGCCCTTTTCATCCACCAGATAGTCGGCGGCAATGTCGTCCTGACTTTCCTTCTCGTCCACTTCCACCATCTTCAGACCGGACAGCGTGCGGGCAAAGCGGTCCACCTGCTGGTACAGGTCGGTGGACTTGTCGCCCTGACCGGAAATGATCAGCGGCGTACGGGCTTCGTCGATGAGGATGGAGTCCACCTCGTCCACGATGCCGAAGAAGTG
Organism: Clostridia bacterium; assembly: GCA_017548175.1. The sequence continues at coordinate 422 of JAFYMZ010000183.1, forward strand.
GCCGCGCTGCACCATTTCTTCCCGATAGATGGCCATATTGTCGCGCAGATAGTCAAAGCCCATCTCGTTGTTGGTGCCGTAGGTAATGTCGGCGGCGTAAGCGGCCTTGCGCTCGTTGGCATCCAGACCGTGGACGATGATGCCGCACTGCAGACCCATAAAGCGATAGACGTTGCCCATCATCTCGCCCTGATACTTGGCCAGATAATCGTTGACGGTGACGATGTGCACGCCCTTGCCGGCCAGTGCGTTCAGATAAGCGGGCAGGGTAGAGGTCAGCGTCTTGCCTTCACCGGTGCGCATCTCGGCGATGCGGCCCTGATGCAGGATGATACCGCCGATCAGCTGCACCCGGAAGGGGTACTGACCCAAAATGCGGCGGTCGGCCTCACGGATGGCGGCAAAGGCCTCGGGCAGAATGTCGTCCAGCGTTTCGCCGGCAGCCAGACGGGCCTTGAAGGCAGGGGTCTTGGCCTGCAGTTCCTCGTCAGAGAGGGCTGCGTACTCGTCGGCCAGAGCCTCGATTTTTTTGACAATGGGTTCAATGCGCTTCAGTTCCTTGGCAGAGGTATCGCCGAAGAGCTTTTTCAGAAAAGATGCCATAGTTTCATACTTCCTTTGCGGCAAAAATGCAATGGAGCCCATAAAACTCCAGTTTAATTCAATGTATTCTATAAGTATAGCATAGTTTTATCGGGAATAAAAGCGAAAAAGCAAGTTTCTGTCGGCTTTGGGGGAGAATTTACAGGGATTTCATTTTTGTTCCCTATTGTTGCCGGCGAAAAAATGTGGTATAGTAGTAATGTATGGTGGTATGCCACCCAAACCCTTGCCCTGTGGAACGGGGCAAGTCGCAAGGAGTTGTTTCAATGGAATTGATCTATCAAGTAATCACCCAGCCCGGCGAGGCAGATTACCGCGCCTATGCCAAGGTGCATATCAAGAGCCGCAGCGGCAAGAAAGCACTGATCTCTATGCTGGCCGGCGTGGCGCTTATCGCCACCGCCCTTATTCCTTGGGCACGGATGGGCTTCAGCCCCCTGTACCTCATCCCGCTGGCAATGGGCGTCGGCTGCTTTGTGGCAGACCCCATTTCTCTGCACGTGCTGCAAAAGCGCCTGCTGGAGAGCCTGCCCGAAGAACCCATCAAGCAGGAGTTCCGCTTCGCTGCCGACGGCTTCCAGCTGCGTTTCCGCGGCGAGAAAAAGCTGCACAAGTACAGCGACGTGATGCAGGCGGTGGAAACCGGCAAGCATTATTTCCTGTATCTGAGCCGCAATCTGGCCTATATCCTGCCCAAGGCCGACTTCGCAGCCGGCGATGCCGCTGCCTTTGCCGCCTTCCTGCAGGAAAAGTCCGTACCTGTGATGCAGGTAAAACTGTAACCCGTCATTCAATATCGTTTGATATATTATTGAGATACTACGGAGGAGTTTCGTTATGAATCTGGAAAAACGCATTCAGGAAATTACCCAGGAAATGATCGACATCCGTCGCGAGCTGCATCAGTACCCCGAGCTGGGCACCCATGAGATCGAGACCGGCAAGATCATCTGCAAATATCTGGACCAGTGGGGCATCGAGTACACCTACGGTGTAGCCGATACCGGCATCGTTGCTATGGTCCGCGGCGCAAAGCCCGGTCCCGTTGTGGCGACCCGTGCCGACATCGACGCACTGCCCCTGACCGAAGATCCCGACTGCCCCTATTGCTCCAAGAACGAGGGCGTTATGCACGCTTGCGGTCACGACGTCCATACCGCCATCCAGCTGGGTCTGGCCCGCCTGTGCAAGGAAATGCAGGACGAACTGGCCGGTACCGTGAAGTTCTTCTTCCAGCCCGCTGAAGAGACCGTTGGCGGCGGCGACCGTATGGTCAAGGCCGGCTGCTGCGAGAACCCCCGCGTAGACTACACCATCGGCCTGCATGTGCAGCCTTATATGGATGTGGGTACTGTGGAAATGCGTTACGGCCAGCTGAACGCATCCTGTGACACCGCTCGCATCAAGGTCAAGGGCAAGGCCGGTCACGGCGCTTATCCCGAGCGCGGCATCGACGCCATCGTGGCTGCTGCTGCCATCGTTAGCGGCCTGCAGACCTTCGTTTCCCGTAATATTTCTCCCCTGAACAATGCCGTTCTGACCATCGGTACCATCAACGGCGGTACCAAGAGCAACATCGTTGCCGACGAGGTGGTGATGACCGGCACTCTGCGTACGCTGGATCCCGAGACCCGTGTCTTTGCCCGTGACCGCATCATCGCGCTGGCCGACGGCATCGCACAGGGCTATGGCTGCACCGCCGAGACCGAAGTCTCCTGGGGCTATTCCGCACTGATCAACACCGACGAGGTGGTGCAGGTGATGGAAGAGACCGCCGTAGAGATGCTGGGCCGCGAGCACGTGCTGATGAAGCAGTTCCCCAGCCTGGGCGGCGAGGACTTCTCCTACTTCATCGACGGCTCTGCCAAGGGCGGCGCCTTCTACCATCTGGGCTGCGGCAACAGCGCCAAGGGCATCACCGCTGCCCTGCACAATCAGCAGTTCAACGTGGATGAGGATTGCATCCCTCTGGGCATCAAGCTGCAGATGGCCTTCGTCCAGAAGCTGCTGGCAAAATAAGATCTGAAATCATAAAAAATCCTGCTCATACGAGCGGACAGTAAAAAGGAAGCACGAAATTATCGTGCTTCCTTTTAATTTTGTCTTATACCGTAACAAGCAGGACATTTGGGTGCCCAAACGTCACTTGTCAGGAGAACCAATTTAGATATTCACAATATTACTTGCCACAGTATCTCGAAAAGCAATGTCATGTTCTACCAGGAGCATGGTCGGGGCAAACTCCGTTATGAGCTGTTCAATCTGCATACGTGAGTACACATCAATAAAGTTGAGCGGTTCATCCCATACATACAAGTGTGCCTTTTCACAAAGGCTTTTCGCAATTA
>JAFYMZ010000184.1 GCA_017548175.1 Clostridia bacterium
ATCAAGGCCAAGGAATCGCTGTGGGTACCTGCCAGCGTTTTGGGCAGCATCTCACTGACGAAGAAAACCACCACGGTGGTGACCACAGTGGTGATCGCCACTGAGCCGGCGCCCCACAGCCGCTGGGCCAACAGGGTTGCCAACGATGCGGTGCCGATGTGCATGATGTTATTACCCACCAGAATGGAAGACAGTGCTTCTTCAAAGTTTTCGGTGATGTAAAGTGCGGTCTTTGCTTTTTGATTGCCGTCATCTGCCTTGTTTTGCAGACGGACGCGGTTCGCACTGGCAAAGGCCGTTTCGGCAGCGGCAAAATAACCACCGCCAAGGATGAGCAGAAGCAGAAAGATGTATAAGGTCCAACTACTACTGTCCATGGACATAACCACTCCTTTATTATATATGTATACTAAATTATCATATCATAGGGAAAGAGGAAAGTAAAGAAGATTGATAAAAAAGAAATTATGCATAAAAATAGTGAATATACGCATAAAAAATTGCGAGTATGCTGGCTGAAATCCCGGCGCCGAGGTAGATTTGCAAAGGAATTTGGGGAATTTGCACGGATATGCTGGAAGGCTTTTACTGGAAAACGGGAAATTTTGTTGAGGTTGCCTATTGCATTTTAATACATGTTGGTGTATAAATATGTTATTGTAAATTTAGAATGCATGAGTTATATTGCGTTTTGGAGGTATTTATTATGGATAAGAGCAAGATCAAGAAAGTCGTACTGGCCTATTCCGGCGGTCTGGACACTTCTGTTATCATTCCTTGGCTGAAGGAAAACTACAATAATCCCGAGATCATCGCCGTTTCCGGTGACGTTGGTCAGGCTGACGAGCTGGAAGGCCTGGAAGAGAAGGCTCTGAAGAGCGGCGCTGCCAAGCTGTACATCGAAGACCTGAAGAAGGAATTCGTCGAAGAGTACATCTTCCCCACCCTGAAGGCTGGCGCAAAGTACGAAGACTATCTGATGGGCACCGCTTTCGCACGTCCCATCATCGGTAAGCGTCTGGCCGAGATCGCTGTCCGTGAAGGCGCTGACGCCATCGTGTACGGCTGCACCGGTAAGGGCAACGACCAGGTTCGTTTCGAACTGGCTGTAAAGTCCGTCGCTCCCACCATGGCAATCATCGCTCCCTGGCGTGAGTGGGACATCAAGTCCCGTGACGAGGAGATCGACTATGCAGAGGCTCACAACGTGCCCCTGAAGATCACCCGTGAGACCAACTACTCCAAGGATAAGAACCTGTGGCACCTGAGCCACGAGGGTCTGGATCTGGAGGATCCCGCCAATGAGCCCACCTATAACAAGCCCGGCTTCCTGGAGATGGGTGTATCTCCCGAGCAGGCTCCCGACGAGCCCACCTATGTGACCATCGGCTTTGAGAAGGGTGTTCCCGTTTCCGTCAACGGCGAGAAGATGGACGGCGTCGAGCTGATCCAGACTCTGAACAAGATCGGCGGTGCCAACGGCATCGGTCTGCTGGACATCGTGGAAAACCGTCTGGTGGGCATGAAGTCCCGCGGCGTTTACGAGACTCCCGGCGGCGCCATCCTGTACAAGGCGCACGACGTGCTGGAGACCATCACGCTGGACCGCGACACCATGCACTACAAGGCTCTGGTTGCCCAGAAGTTTGCGGAACTGGTTTACTTCGGCCAGTGGTACACCCCCCTGCGTGCTTCTCTGTCCGCTTTCGTGGATGAGACCCAGAAGTGTGTGACCGGTGAAGTCAAGCTGAAGCTGTACAAGGGCAACATGATCAACGCAGGCGTCACCTCTCCCTACTCCCTGTACGATGCCGAGATCGCTTCCTTCGGCGATGATGACGGTGTCTACGATCAGGCTGAGGCTGCCGGCTTCATCAACCTGTTCGGTCTGCCCATCAAGGTACAGGCTCAGGTTAACGCAAAGAACAAGAAATAAGAGGTTTTATTCTATGAAAAAGCTGTGGGCCGGCCGGGCCACCGAACAGGTGGACGCCATCGCCGATGACTTTAATTCTTCCATTCGGGTAGACAGCAAAATGTTCCGGCAGGATATTCAGGGCAGCATTGCCCATTCTGCCATGCTGGCCAAGTGCGGCATTATTACGCCTGAAGAAGGCGCCGAACTGGGTGCCGGCCTGCGGCAGATCGCCGCGGATATCGAGAGCGGTGCGCTGGAAATCGACCCCAAGGCCGAAGATATCCACACCTTTGTGGAAAGCGTGCTGACTGCCCGTCTGGGCGATGTGGGCAAGAAATTGCACACCGGCCGCAGCCGTAACGATCAGGTGGCCACCGATACCCGTCTGTATCTGAAGGTGCAGGCAGAGGAGACCGTGGCCCTGATTGTGGATCTGATCGATGCCATCGTGGAGCAGGCAGAAGCAAATGCCAGCACCGTGATGCCCGGTTATACCCATCTGCAGCGGGCACAGCCCATTACCTTCGGCCATCATCTGTTGGCCTACGGTATGATGCTGCAGCGTGATGTTGGCAGACTGCAGGATGCCGTCAAGCGGATGGATGTGTCCCCGCTGGGCTGCGCCGCACTGGCCGGCACCACCTATCCCATCGACCGCGCGATGACTGCCGAGGCACTGGGCTTCTCCGGCGGCTATGCGCTGAATAGTTTGGACGGCGTGTCCGACCGTGACTTCTGCGTGGAACTGACTGCGGCACTGAGCCTGCTGATGACCCACCTGTCCCGTTTCAGCGAAGAGATCATCCTGTGGTCCAGCTGGGAGTTCCAGTTTGTAGAACTGAGCGACGCATACACCACCGGCTCTTCCATTATGCCGCAGAAGAAGAACTCTGATATGGCGGAACTGGTGCGCGGCAAGACCGGCCGTGTCTACGGCCATCTGATGGGCGCACTGACCATGCTGAAGGGTCTGCCCCTGGCCTATAATAAGGATATGCAGGAAGACAAGGAGGGCGTGTTTGACGCCTTTGAGACTGCACAGATGTGTCTGCAGGTCTTTGCTCCCATGCTGCGTACCATGAAGGTCAAAGGTGACAAGATGCTGCAGGCTGCCAAGGGCGGCTTCATCAACGCCACCGACTTGGCGGATTACCTGACCAAGAAGGGTATGCCTTTCCGTTCTGCTTATCAGATCACCGGTATTCTGGTGGCGCGCTGCATCAGCGAGGGCACCACGCTGGATGCCCTGCCGCTGGAAGTATTCCAGAGCTATTCGCCCCTGTTCGAGGCCGATCTGTATGACGAGATCGCCTTGCTGACCTGCGTCGAGAAGCGCACCTCTGCCGGCGGTACCGGTCTGGAGTCTGTTAAGACTCAGATCGCATATCTGCGGGACTTTTGCGCAAAGTTCGCAGAATAATTATCTGCAAAGGAGAAGATCCCTATGAAGTTTAAAGGAAGAGATTTCCTCACTCTGCTGGATTTCACCCCGGAAGAGATCGAGGCTTTGGTCAATCAGGCAGGACATCTGAAGGCACTGAAGCGTGCCGGTGTACCGCACCGTTATTGCGAAGGCAAGAACATTGCCCTGATTTTTGAAAAGACCAGCACCCGTACCCGCTGCAGCTTTGAAGTTGCGGCACACGACCTGGGCATGGGTTCTACGTTCCTGGATGTCAGCAGCTCTCAGGTTGGTACCAAAGAGAGCATTGCTGACAGCGCACGCGTACTGGGCCGTATGTATGACGGCATCGAGTACCGCGGCTACGGACAGGAGATCGTGGAGGAACTGGCCAAGTATTCTCCCGCACCCGTGTGGAACGGTCTGACCAACGAGTATCATCCCACTCAGATCATTGCAGACCTGCTCACCGTCAAGGAGCAGTTCGGCAAGCTGCGGGGCATCAAGCTGGTATATCTGGGCGACGCCCGTTATAACATGGGTAACTCCCTGATGATCGGCTGCGCCAAGATGGGCATGCATTTTGTGGCCGCTTCTCCCAAGGAGTACTTCCCCGAGGAGCATCTGATCGAGAAGTGCAAGGAAATTGCTGCCGAAACCGGCGCAATTCTGGAGTTTACCGAGGATCCCAAGGCTGCCGTGGTGGATGCAGATGTGCTGTACACCGACGTTTGGGTCTCTATGGGCGAGCCCACCGAAGTGTGGGAAAAGCGCATTTGGCAGATGTTGCCTTATCAGGTAGACAGCGAGAAGATGGCGTTGGCCAAGCCCGGCGCTAAGTTCATGCACTGCCTGCCCGCTTACCACGACAAAAAGACCAAAGTGGGCAAGAACATTTGCGACACCTTTGGCCTGAATGAACTGGAAGTCACCAACGAGGTCTTCGAGAGCGAGGCTTCCGTGGTCTTTGAAGAGGCTGAAAACCGCATGCACGCCATCAAGGCCATTATGATGGCCACCCTGCTGGACGTGGATATTGCGGATCTGTAAGAACAATCTATGATAAAAGGGGAGGCCGATGTGTCGGCTTCCCCTTTTTTACGTAAAAAACACACCGGAACATCCGGTGTGTTTTTGTATTATCCGATTCGTTTGGGCAGGCGCATATCGCCGGTGTGGCGGGGGGACAGGCGGCCGCGACTCAGGTCAGTGAGACGCTGGCACAGGGCATCCTTTTGCTCGGCAGGCAGTGCCACGGTGACCATAATGTCTGCACCGTACTCGGCGTGCTTTTCCTCTGCCTCGAAATCGGGCAGCAGCTTGCGTACCGGGTCGTACAGGTCATAGGGGCAGCGCAGCTCCAGCAGGGAGAAGGGGACCATCTCGGCAATGCCGGCAGCATCCAGCGCGATTTTGGCGGCGTGGCTGTAAGCACGCACCAAACCGCCGGCGCCCAGCAGCGTACCGCCGAAATATCGGGTGGTAACGCAGAGGACATTGCACACGCCTTCTTTTTTCAGCACCTCGAGGGTGGGCATCCCGCTGGTACCCTGAGGCTCGCCGTCATCGGAAAAGCGCATGACACCGTTTTCCAGAATGTAGGCGTAGACATTATGAGTGGCATCCCAGTACTTCTTCTGCAGGGCGCGGATCTGCTCCTGCGCTTCTTCTGCCGTGGAAACGGGGAAGATCTGGCCGATGAAGCGGGATTTTTTCTCTACGTACTCGGCAACGCCGGGGCCGTAGGGAACCTTAATACTCTTCTCCATCGGTCTCCTCCGCAGGCAGATAGGGCTTCAGGCGGCCGTACAGTTTGGCATCGCAGATGGCTTCTACTTCGATGCCCTCGGCCAGATATTCGGCCTTCTTGACGTTGGCATCGCGGTACAGCTGATCCAGCATACCGGCGGCGCTGTAGGGCAGGATGAAGTTGACGTGATGCATCTTTTCGGACAGGATACCGCAGATGCGCTGCACCAGCGCGTCCAAGCCGATGCCCTTCAGGGCAGAGCAATACATGGCGTCGGTCTGGCGGGGCAGGCGGATCTCGGGTACCAGATCGGCCTTGTTGAAGACCATAATGCGAGGCGTTTCGCCTGCGCCCAGCTCTTCGATCAGCTGATCGACAACCTCTGCATGCAGGGGCCAATTTTCATTGGAGCAGTCCACCACGTGTACCAGAATGTCGGCATAGACCAGTTCTTCCAGCGTAGCGCGGAAGGCGTCTACCAGATGGTGGGGCAGCTTGCGGATGAAACCGACGGTGTCGGAGATCAGCACATCGCCCACCTCTTTGGTGGAGAGGGTCTTGGTAGTGGGATCCAGGGTATCAAACAGGCGGTTGTTGGCGTGAACGCCTGCGCCGGTGAGACTGTTCAGCAGGGTGGACTTGCCGGCATTGGTATAGCCAACGATACAGACCAGCGGTACTTCGCTCTTCTGGCGCTTGCTGCGCTGGACGGCGCGGATGCGCTTGACATCCTCGATCTCTTCCTGCAGCTTCTGGATCTTGCGGCGAATGTGACGGCGGTCGGTTTCCAACTGGGTTTCACCGGGACCACGGGTACCGATGGGGCTGCTGCCGCCTGCGGCGGTCTGACGCACCAGATGGGTCCACATACCGGTCAGTCGGGGCAGCAGGTACTGGTACTGGGCCAGTTCGACCTGCAGCTTACCTTCGCTGGTTTTGGCGCGATCGGCGAAAATGTCCAGAATCAGCGCGTTGCGGTCGATGACCCGGCATTTGAGGGTCTCTTCCAGCGCGCGGCCCTGAGAGGGGGAGATTTCGTTATCGAAGATGACCAGATCAATCTCATGGGCGACGATCAGTTCTGCCAGTTCTTCGCACTTACCCTCGCCGATGAAGGTGTGGGGGTCGGGCGTGTGGCGATTCTGCATAGCGCGCAGCACAGGCACGCCGCCGGCGGTCTGCACCAGTTCGTCCAGCTCGTCCATCGTTTCCGTATCGGAATTGTCAAATCCGGCCAGGCCGGGGCAGTTCAGGCCGACGAGCAGGGCGCGGCCACGTACATCTTCACGCTTTTCCAGCATGCTATCACGCACCTTTTAATCAGGATTGGTTGAATGTTTTGTTACTGGGGAGGAACCGACGGCTCCTCCCCAGTAACAAAACAAGCGGCATCCAAAGATGCCGCTCGTCGTTGTGTCAAAATTATTTGCCCATGTTGAAACGCTTCTTGAACCGATCGACGCGTCCGCCGGTGTCAACCAGCTTCTGCTTGCCGGTAAAGAAGGGATGGCAATTGCTGCAGATTTCCACGCGGATGTCCTTCTTGGTGGAGCCGACCTGGAACTCGTTGCCGCAGGCACACTTGACGGTGGTCACCTCATACTTGGGATGAATACCCTCTTTCATTTCTTCTCACCTCGCAAACCTTACTTTTCGCACAATCCATACTATCATAATAAAAGCAATAATGCAAGTGTTTTTTTCAAAATATAAGCAGGTTTTTCTTGATTTTTAATTGTAAACTTTTGAAATCGGCAAAAAAAAGGTTGACTTTTCCCGTGTGTTCAACGATAATTATAGTGTTTGTACTATACCCTTTTTTGTGTAGCACAGATATAGTTTATTATAAAGGATGGATTTCACAATGGGAAAAGGTTCCAGAAACCGTGCTGCGGAGCATAAACCCGTCGTAGCACAGGAAACCGCCAAGACCTCCCTGGGTATCAAGCTGGCCTTTATCGGCGTAGCAGTTCTGGCCCTGGTGGCTCTGGTGTACTTTATTATTACCAGTACCGGCATGCTGCAGCGTAACACCACTGCAATGACGGTCACCGGCAAGGACGACGAGATGGAGTTCTCTGCCGCTTATATGGATATTCTGTACTATAATGTCCGTGTTAACGTGATCAATGAGTACTATTATTATCTGTACATGTACGGATATCCTCTGAACTCTAGTCTGGATGCCACCGCTTGCCTGTTTGACAACACGATCACGTTCCGTGAGTATTTCCTGTCTCAGGCTAAGCTGCAGGCTCTGGAAATGATGGTTCTGAACATGGAAGGCCGCAAGGCCGGCTTCACCCCCGAGAATCCCGAGGGTTGGAAGGACCTGGTGGAAGAACTGTACACCGTGGCTGAAGAGAACGACATGGGCGTAGAGAAGTACATCAAGGCTGCCTACGGCAATGCTCTGAACCTCGAGACCATGACCGAGTACTACAAGCTGAACTACTATGCCGGTGAGTACTACGATCATGTGTACAACAAGGAGTACACCGAAGATCAGCGCGAGGACTTCTACAACAAGAACGCTGTTGATTACGATGTCTTTGACGTGTATGTCTATGGCTTCAACTACAAGACCTACACCTACACTGCTCCCAAGGAGGGCGAGACCGTGAAGGACGGCGAGCCTAAGAGCAAGGAAGAAGCCGAGCAGATGAGTAAGGCTGCCAAGGAGCAGGCCAAGGCCGATGCCGATGCATTCCTGAAGCGTCTGGGCCAGGGCGAGAAGTTTGATGATATCGCCAAGGAGTACTTCGACATCAAGGCAAAGGCCGAGGCAAAGGAAGGCGAAGATCCCGCCGAGTACGAGTCCTCTCTGCAGGATAAGCAGAAGATGACCAGCTTTGCCAGCGTGATCCAGACTTGGCTGAAGTCTGCAAGCCGCGAAGTTGGCGACAAGGATGTTGTTGTTGACGGCACCAACCGCGTCTACTATGTGGTGCAGTATGTCGGCCGTCAGGTCAACCCCGCTCAGGCTGCTACCGTCCGTCACATCCTGCTGGGTTATAAGGAACTGAAGGAGATCCCCGCGGACGCTACCGCTGAGAAGAAGGCTGAACTCGAGAAGGAAAACGCCGAGATCGAGAAGTTCAACAAGGAACAGAAGGAAAAGGCTGAGAAGCTGCTGAAGGACTGGAAGGCCGGCAAGGCTGACGAGGATAGCTTCGCCGCACTGGTCAAGGACAACAGCGACGATACCGGCAGCGTGAACAACGGCGGTCTGTACGAGAAGTTCGAGCAGGGCGAGATGGTAGACGAGTTTGACAAGTGGTGCTTCGATGCAAACCGCAAGGCCGGCGATACCGATCTGGTTGAGACCGAGTACGGTATGCACATCATGTACTATGTGTCTGCTGACGGCAACTACTACGAGCACGTGCTGCTGAGCGACATGCGCACTGCTGATTACAGCGACTGGTACAAGGAAACCGGCAAGGCTTATACCTCTGTATACAACAACTTCGGTATGTCTCTGATCAACAACTAATCAAACACAAACAGCACAGGGTACGCCCTGTGCTGTTTTTCTGTCTGTAAGATTTGTGCAAGAAAAAGTCCCGGTATTCATACGGAATACCGGGACTTGGTTTATTCGGTGTAGAAGCGTTCTACGCTTTGAGGTACGTAAATGGGGTTGGCTGGCAGGATCACGGTGTCACCGGGTTTGCAGGCGATGTTGGTCACATCGACCATCGTATGGGTCAGCGCCACGCGGCCGACCACCCAAGTGCTCTGGCCGTTGACCAGCACGCGGCTTCTGCCGTCTTTCACCAGCAGGCGGAAATCACGGCGCAGATAACGCAGTACATCCTTGGGACGGAAGGCATCGTTTTCCTTCTTCACCAGCATACCGTGTGCCGAACCGGCACAAATCACGGCCACGCGGGTGTCTTTCTTCAAAGTGAAGGCGTTGCCGTAGCCCATATTGCTGCCCTTCTTCAACTGACGCAGGGCGGCGATGGTGCTTTCCAACGCGCCGATGCGCTCCAGCGGGATGCGCACCTTGACGGGCAGACGGCCCAACAGGGCACTGCCCACGCGGACGGCATCCAGTCGGTATTTATCCCAACGCAGAGCGCCGCAGGAGTTGGAAATATGCCGCAGACCGGGATCAAAGCCGTCGGCGACCAAACGGTCACACAGAGCAATAAACGCCTTGTACTGGGCTTCTGTATCACTCTCTGCGCCAAAGGCGTTGGAGAAGTGGGAGAAGATGCCCTGCACCTGCAGATGTTCCAGACCGAACACGGCGGTCATGTCGGGATATTCCTCGGGCAAAAAGCCGAAGCGGCCAAAGCCGGTGTCAACTTTCAGATGGACGGATACGGTGCGGCCGGCTTCTGCGGCCAGCTTGTCCAGCAGTTTGGCCTGTGCCAAACTGTCTACGGATGCGGTCATACCGCTTTCGACGATGTGACGCAGGTCCTCTTCGCCGTGGTATGCGGACAGCAGCATGATCTCGGCGCCGCGGTTGCACAGGGGCAGACCTTCTTCAATGCGGCTGACGGCGAAGCGCGAAGCGCCCTCGGCCTGCAGCACGGTAAAGACCTTTTCTGCGCCCAAGCCGTAGCAATCGGCCTTCAGCATAGGAATGACGGGCACGCCGGTCTCCTGACAGATGGCCTGATAATTCCGCCGCAGGGCGGACAAATCAACAACCAGACGGGTCATAGGATCACTTCCGGTTCTTCAGCTTGAAGCGGATGCGGTTCATGGTGCGGAAGGCTTTTTCGCCGGTCTTGGCCAGCTGCATCATACCGGGACGGTAGACGATGCTCATCTCGCCGATAAACTCGGTGAACTCGCCGTTAAAGCCCTTCTTAAAGCGATACAGGCCGTACAGGGGATTATCCTCGCTGATGTCGCCGGATACACCGCGGAAGTCATACACGCGGGCGTTGCGCTCGATGGCCCACTTGATCATTTCCATCTGCAGCAGATAGTTGGGCATTGCGTTACGGTCAGCGTTGGAAGAGGCGCCGTACAGGTACCAAACCTTATCGCCGTAAGCAATGGCAATGGTGCCGGCGATGGGGCGGCCGTCCAGATAAGCCATATACAGGCGGGCGTGGTCGCCCATAACCTGCAGCAGACGCTTGAAGTATTGGGGGGTGCGGATGACGAAATTGTCACGCAGACCGGTTTCCAGCATAATGCGGTGGAAATCATCCACGGCACTTTCGTCGGCCAGCTTTACTTCCACGCCTTTCTTGATGGCCACGCGGATATTGTAGCGGGTCTTGGAGTGGAAGGAGGCCATCAGTTCTTCTTCGTTGCGGCCTTCGGGATACAGGCGGAAGACGTAACGAGGCTGGATGCCCTCAAAGTTCTTGCTCTGCTGGGGCAAGGTAAAGCCCAGCTCCTGGCACAGGGCGGCAAACTGGGTGTCGTCGCTCTTTACGTCGGTGTCCATACGCAGCACATAGGCATTGTGCTTGTCGGCGATCTCTTTTGCACCGGCAACCAGCTGCTCCATAACAGCCTTGTTGTGTACATCGCAGACGGGGCCGCGGGGGGCGTACATAATGGCGGTGGGGAAGACGGGCACTTTGCGCACCAGAATGCCCATGGTGCCGCAAATCTCACCTTCGGCATCGCGCACGATGACGGCTTCAAACTTCCATTCGGTCTTCAGTTTGGCCCACATCACCGACTGGCAGAAGTGTCCCTTGGGATGATTCTGCACAAAGGCTTCGTATTCCTCGACGGCGGTAGGGTTGTTTATATTCAGAAACTCCATCGTCTCAGCTCCTTTTTGTTTGGACTTGGGGTGTTATGCATACACATACTTAAATACAGTATATCCTATTTCCACCCGTTTGTCCACACTCCTGCAAAAATCCCCGGAAAAGTTGCGCGCGGTGTTATTTCTCGCTGACGCGCGGTTCTTCGTCGGCAAAAATCAGTTCGTCCAGATCGCCTTCAGGCCATTGGACAGGGGAGCACCGCAGTTTTTCGTGTTGTTTCATCTCTGTTTCCTCCTGTTATTGTCAAAACTCTCAACAGGATAGTCTATGCAAAGGGAAGTGAAAATTTGACAGAGGCGCAAGTATTTTTTTGCCTGCTCTTGACAGGAAGAAAACAAAGTGATATGATTTTGATATCAACTAATCAACAAGGAGGAAACTCTTATGACTGAAAAAGTGCTTTCCGGTAAGAAGATCGGTATGGCCGTTCTGCTGCTGACCATCCTGTGGTGCATTGCCAGTATTGCTGCACTGGTGTTTGGCATCATTCTGGTGGAAAATGAAGGAACTGCGATCCTGCTGATCCCCGCAATTCTGAACCTGTTGGTTTGCTGGATCCCCTTCTGCGGGCTGAAGGTACTGAAGCCGCAGGAAGCGCTGGTTCTGACGCTGTTTGGTAACTATATCGGCACACTGAAGGGCGAGGGCTTCTACTTTGTGAACCCCTTCTGCTCTGCCGTGAATCCTGCTGCTACCACCAAGCTGAAGCAGAGCGGTGATGTGACCACTGCCACCCACACCATTCTGAATGCCGCCAACGCCTCCGAGCTGGCCAGCGTGGAGCTGCCCAGCAAGAAGATGTCTATGAAGCTGATGACCCTGAACAATGCCCGTCAGAAGATCAACGACTGCCTGGGCAACCCTGTGGAGATCGGCATTGCCGTTACTTGGCGCATTGTGGACACTGCAAAGGCAGCCTTCCAGGTGGACAACTATAAGGAGTTCCTGTCCCTGCAGTGCGACAGCGCTCTGCGTAATATCGTGCGTATTTACCCCTATGACGTGGCTCCCAACGTGGATACCACCGGTGACGGTCACGCTGACGAGGGCAGCCTGCGCGGCTCCAGCGAAGTGGTGGCCAACCGCATCCGTGAGGAGATCCAGAGCAAGGTGACGCAGGCCGGTCTGGAGATCGTGGAAGCACGCATCACCTATCTGGCTTATGCACCCGAGATCGCAGCCGTGATGCTGCAGCGTCAGCAGGCCTCTGCCATCATCGACGCACGAAAGATGATCGTAGACGGTGCCGTAGGTATGGTAGAAATGGCACTGGAGCGCCTGAACGAGAACCAAGTGGTGCATCTGGACGAAGAGCGCAAGGCCGCTATGGTAAGCAATCTGTTGGTGGTCCTTTGCGGCAATCAGGATGCCCAGCCTATCGTGAATACAGGAAGCCTCTATTGATATGAGCATGAACTGCAATGACAAGCAAAAAAAGCAGGTGCCTCTGCGCCTGTCGGCAAAACTGTATGACGCCATCGCCGCCTGGGCGGAGGATGATTTCCGGTCGGTGAACGGACAGATCGAGTATCTGCTCACCGAATGCGTCAAGCAGCGGAAGAAAAACGGAAAATATGTGTCCGAAGAGCTGGATGCGCCTTTGGATATTGAGATTCCCTGACCCACAACTTTCACGCCCCGACGAAGCCTTCTGCTTCCGTCGGGGCGTTTGCCTCCCTCTGACGAGGGAGGTGGATTCGCCGCAGGCGAAGACGGAGGGAGAGAAGAAAGCCGTGTCTGCGACGCAACATAGGGCAGGAC